>NZ_JBFUDZ010000005.1:0-208200 GCF_056404455.1 Mesorhizobium sp. P2_D1 | reverse complement strand
ACATCTGCCAGCAGAAGGTCGGCAAGCAGATCAGCGTCGCCGGCATTGTTCGCCGCTTCCATCTCCGGGGTTGTTTCATCTCGAGAAATATCGATCCCACCAAAGCAAAACTCGTTCTTCCCGAGAACGACTGCATAAAAGCAAGGGTCGTATCCCGGCTCACTTGCCTCGGAGGATACATTCAGGTTTTGCCAATTCTCCGTTGGGGTACGCCGATAGACCTGCCCGCCGAAACCGAATGCAAACAGATAATCACCTGCCTGGACAAGGGTCGTCATCCGGCCAAGGTCCAGCGCGCCTGCTCGATTATAGCCAGCGCCGGGGATAGGATCTGGAGTTGCCGCAGCCGGAGTTAGAAAGAAAACGGTTCCTTCTGCAGTCATTGCCGCCGCCTCGGCGCTACCGGGCCAAACGCCCGACAGGGGAATGAGCGATACGATTTCCTCGAGATCGGTCAGTCCCGTCAGCGGGATACGGTTTCCGTCACGGCGGCCCCACACGACTACGAGCTCATCATCCTCGGCGTCTTCGTGGTCGCATAGAAGGTAAAACGTGCCCGACGTGGCAAGAACTCCGCCGCGCAGCGAAGCGGGGCCCTTAGGAATTTCTATGGCCATGGCTTATTCAACACTCCTCTCGCCGTCGGACTGAGATTGTTCAGGCTCTTTTCTGCTCGCACAAGCCTGTCCTTATGCGGTTCGGTCTGTTCCATCACCGCCTTCGTAGCAGCTTTGAAGCATTCCGCAGTGATAACGTCGGGGACGAGCTTCTTCAGCGCTTTCAAGCAGTCAATTCTCACGTCGCTCATCTTGGCGACTCCGCTTGGGTTGGCTCTAGTGCTCGCCTGTTTGCCCAAAGCGGTCAACTTGCTGTCCATGGCTTTGTGAACTGCGGTCTCCGTACTTTTGGACGATCCAACGTGGTTATCAGGCGGAAGACAGATACACATGCCTTCACCGTGTGAGGGCGCGCCAGGCATTCTTGAGTCGCGTGGATTCTTCAGCCCGCGGACCTTTCTGCGACCGGTTCGGAATGTGCGATCGGGCACAATGTGGTGGAACTGGTATTTATTACCATCGGCGTCTGTGTTTTTGGCACAGTCTTTCGCCGCATCCGAGGAATACTCACCAACTATGCACTTCGTCCCGTCGGGATTTGGCGGCGCCGCGGCGACCATCTCCGGCCAAGGAGGAGTTTGGCCACCGGGCGAGGCGTGGTTGTGCGTTGCGAGATCGGTGAAGCGTATGACCGGCTCGCCCTCGAATTTGACGTTGTTGGACCAAGAATTGAAATACTTCTTACCTGTATTCTTCGATGTGATAATTCCCTTTTTCGGCGCACATCCGGCTTCTGTTCCGCTGGTCCGCGAAATATCAGATTTATTCTTGATGTTTACGGTCTTGCCGCCGATGAGGACTTTGCCAGTGCCATTTTCGGTGTCGGATGCGATTCCGAAGGATGGATAGGGGATCGGCACCCCTGGCGGCGTCGCCGGCGTCTGAGGTGGCGTGAAGCACACATCGGGAAACGCAGCAATGGTTTGTGCTTGGACGGCCTTGCCAGAGATCTCTAGCCCGTTCGCGAAGACGTTTGACATCAGGCAGCCCTCGCGGCGACGATGGCGGCCCCACAGGCTCCGTCATCTCCCGATGCCTCGATCAACACGGGGTTGCCCGCCGCATAGCCCTTGCGCGCTGCAAAGTACGCCATTCCAATCATGAGCGGGACCACGGCCGCACCGACGTTGCCAAGAGACTCGGCGGGGCTCCAGAGATCTTGAAAGCCTGTGGCGTCGCGCTCCAGGCGCAAGCTCGCAAGGGTAGTTTGCTTAAACCAGTATTGCTCGCCGATGAGGTCAGCAATCCGGTAGCCGACGCGGTTTAGTCCAATGCCGGTTTCATCCAAGGCCAAGCGGTAGGCTGAGGCCATGCCGTCCCCGCGCAATGGCAGATCACGCGGGTTGTTGATTGGCGCAGGATCACGTGCGAGTCCGAGACCAAAGAGGGAAAGGCTACCGTTCGAGCTGCGAGCGCAAAGCACTGCTGCGGCCGCCTCGCCAGGAATAAATCCGTTGGCATTGTCGGCCGTCAGCAGGCGATTTTGTCGTAGGTGATGGCCTACTGCCAATGTCGAGAGGTAGCTGTCCACCCCTACGATCATGACATTCGAAACAGCGCCTGACGCGATCAACTTACGCGCGTGATCCAAAGCGACGTGTCCAGACGGCCGACCGTGCGTAATAATGCGTGACGCGATATGCGGCTCGAACTCCAGAATTTTTGCAATTGCGCGCATAAATCGCGAGCTGTCGCGCACCGGCGAGCCAATGCGACCCTCCTCGGCAAGGCACAACAGCAGTGCCGTCTGATCTCTCGCCGCTTCACCACTTGCGAAGGCTTCGCTGATCGCGCCGGCCGCCAGGTGCTCAAGGCGCTTCTCGCCAACCCAATTCCGCGGCAGCGGCACTGGAGCGCCGATCAACCAGTCGCCGCCAGGGCCGACGAATCTCGTCTCGCGAAATCCGTCCAATCTCGCCCGCATCGCGGCACAGCTCGACGGTGCGTCAAGTCCAACAGCGGTGACCATTCCAACTGAGACGATGTCGAGACTGGCGCTCATGCCGCGTCGGCCTCATCTCGTGGCGGAGCATTGAAGCCGCGAACATACACTTTGCCCTTTGTCCTGGCGCGCTCCATTCCGCGCGTCGGCGGCCCGACCCAGCATTCGTTGAAATCGAGGATCGTGCGTTGGATCCGTTGCGATACCCGCCAGACCAGCGAAAACCGCCGCTTCTCCGGATCAAACAACAACGTATCTGGCAGAAGCTCGCCCTCGAACGCTTTTTCGCGACCTCTGAACAGCGTCAGTGGCAACGCTGTGCGCGGCATGCGGAAGCTTTCCTTGCCTGCCGGCGTCAAGTTTATGAGTTGCACATCCTCGTCGCCTCTTGGATGGTCGATCTGCTGGTCTGGTGGCGCCATCTGGAAATAGCGCTCGTCGAAATCCGGTGGCAGGAACGGAAAAATATTATCGATCCAGTTCTGGTCGTAAGTGCCACCATATTCGATGCGTCCCGGCCAGCCGCGGCCCATCGGGCCGAAACTCATCGGCTTGTAGTCGCCGAACGGTGTGCGGATATCCTCGCCGACGGCTTGCGTATTCGGCAGCCGCAAGCCGGGAATGAGCCGTTGGTTCCTGGTCCGCGACCAGCCGGTTCCGACGGGGTTGTATTTGTAGCTGGCGGGAAGCTTGTCCTCCGGATCCAGCCGGTCGACGCCACCCCAGGCGACGTCATAGGAGATGGGCAGTTTCAGGAAGGGTTGCGGCGACGTGGCGGTAAAGACCGGGCCGATGGAGCGCCATTCGCGGTGGCCGACGACCTCGAACAGTTTTGACCAATTACCAACCTTGATGCCGACCGGTACGCGTTCGGCTGGACGCCTGCCCGGCGCGTAGGCACAGCCATTGGCGATCACGTCGCATCGCGGCTTGCGGAAGGCGAAGTCTGTCTCCCACAGCGTCGCCGAATAGCCGGGTACGCCGGTCTGGGTGTCGGCCATGACCAGCGGCGCCTGCTCAGCCGACTTGTGCACAGGCCCGCCCGGCTCCGTAGGGAAATCATAAGTGCCTTTGACGACAACAACGATGTACTCACGGGCTTCCTTGTCCATGCCCATGGTGAATTCATGCGCGAAGCCGGTCTGGTTCCAGATCTGCATCAACTGGTCTCCCAACTGGCGGCAAAGATCTGTTCCAGCGTCGCTTGCGGCGATTGCGGGTCGATGTCGAAAAGGTCCGAACGAGCGGTCCACATCACCAACTCACCGATGACCTCGTCGCCTGGCTCGACAATCGGTACGGGCAGGGCGCCCAGCGCGGCATCCAGTTCGTCGGGGGTCAGCTCGCCATGCTGTGCAGCGATGGCCGCCTCTTCGATGCTGGCAAACCACGCCTCGGCGTCGGCCAGGTGAACGGGCACTTCGGCAAGCTGCGCAACGATGGTCAAAGGGAATTGTCTGCCAACTCTGTCGGCGCTCTGCAAAATGATGCCTGCCGATGCGCCGAAGGAAGCCGGGCCGGCCAGGAAGCGCAGCGCGGTCGTGCTTGGCCAAAATTCCGAACCAAACAGCGGGACGAGATGCTGCGCCAGCCAGCGGTCCCAGACGCGCACAAAGTCCCCCGGCAGGCGCCGCGTGACGAAATCGCCGGTGGCGGGCATTTTTCCGTAAAAGCCTGGCAGGCTTATATCTGTGGCGGACATGAGAATTTCTTGAACATTTCCAAATTGTAGGGGTTTTCGACGCTGGCGGCCTTGAGCTCGAAATCGGCGTACATGCCTTTCGTGCCCAGGCGCAGGCTGTAGACATCGGACAGCGAAGTGCCGGCGAAGCGGCCGCTGCGCAGCATCCTCAGCCATGCCCAGCTGCCGGTCTCGTTGAGCAGGACTTCGGGCGATCCGTCGATCGGCTGGAAGGCGAGCGTAATGACCCCGGTGCCATCCTTGCCGGGCCAGGTCATCGGCTGCGGCCGCGTCGCGTTGTTGTAGTAGACGAGGCTCTGGCCATCGAGATTGAGCGTTACGCGCGTGACGTTGGGAGACAGGTCCTTCGGCTCGAGCGTGAAGCTCATCACCGGTCCGGTACCACCGGGAAAGAGATCGTCGCGGATATGCCTGGCCTGCTCGAACGCCGGCAGCGCCGCAGGATCGAGACCGAAATCGGCGCGCCACTTCCATGGCTGGCTGGTCGTGTCGACATAGTTGATCAGGTGGTCGTTGATGAAACCGTCGATCAGCCCGGCCGGTCCGAACAGGCGGGCGAAATCACGTACGTTGACGTCCACAGCGCTCTCGGCGCTGAAGGGATAGCGGTCGTTCAGCGCGGCCTGGCAGAAAGGCAGTATGTCGGCCCGCCAGATGGCGTTGAGCTCCGAAGTGACCGCCTTCTGAGTCAAATTGCTGGTATCGCCGGCAATCCCGCCGAGCCACGTGTTGATGGGGTCGGGCAGGATCTGTGCCTGCCTGGCGACCGCGCCCGTCAGTTCGGCAAGGCCGCCCTGCTTCTTGATGGCGTCCTGCGGGTTGGGGTTCGCGCTGACCGTCTGCAGCACGTTCGAAAGCGCAGTCAGCGCGACAACCGCGGCATCCAGTGCCGGCGGCTGGCCGTCGACCTCGGCGATGGTGCTCTTGAGCGGTTTGAAATGTTCGGCCACCAGATTGCCGGTCAGGTCTACCTCGCTGGCCGATCCGGCGCGGGGAAGCAGTTTCGCACCGCTTGTGGCCAGCTTGCCCAGCTTGCCAAGCTTGCCGAGCAGTTTCGAAGCGCCCTTGGCCGCCGCCTTGTTGTCGGCGGGCGCGTCGTCGTCGGAGCGCGTCAACTCGGTCTCCTGAACGACCGCCGTAAGCAGCCGCTTCAGCGCCGAATCGGCGCTCGACAGGTCCTTCAGATTTTCACTGGCGACATTGAGATCGGTCAGTGGCGCCAGCCTCATGTCGCGCAGGAAGCTGTCCCATTGCGCGATATAGTCGTCGTAGTAGAGCTTCAGAATATCTTCGGACAGCGCCGAGACCGAGGTTTCTGAGTTTTCCGAGCATCCGCCGGCGAAAACGGCGCGATCGAGCGCCGCCTGGGCGGCGACATCGTCGATACGGTCGAGAATGACGTCGTGGAAGCCGGAATAGGTGAAGGCTCCGGAAATGCCGACGCGAAGTGTCTTGGCGGAACGCCGCGCAAACACCTTGCCACCGTTGGGGCCAGCGAAATTGGCCGGGATCCACTCCTTCAGCCCGGCCACTGCCGGATCGGCCAGCAACTGCTTGTAGGCACGCGCCGGCAGTGAAATCGTACACACCGTCTTCAGCGCTTCGGCAACCAGCGCCTGGTCGGGCGCGATATAGCTTTCGTCGACCGTCATGCGGCGGATGGCGGCAAGCTGGTGCTCTTCGGCATCGGCGGTCGGAAATGGTGCCGCAGCGGCGAATTCGGGCAGGCTGTTCACCCACCAGTTCTGGGCGAAATCGGGATCCATCTGCGACAGCCCCGTCATCATGCGATAGGTCTTCAGTGCCCCGAGCATGAAATCCGGATCGCGGATCTGCCGCCACATGGTCGCCTCGAGCAGTGCGACCATGCGTGGCTCGAGGACGTTGCGCAGGGCGTGGTCGTAGGTGTCGGTCTGTGCCCGCACCAGTTCCGCCGAGGCCGATGGCCCCAGCAGGTCATGGGCGGCGCCCGGCGGTGCTGTCCGGGCAGTTGCGACCGCGTCCATCGCACCAAGCGCGCCGTCCATGGCAGGCTGCTCCACCGATGCCGGAGTTGCGGCAACAGAGGTCAGGGGCGATTGCAGGGCCTCGAACTGGCCTGCCTGGGCCGAGATCGCATTGCGGTTGTCGTAGTAGGACCAGGTGAACACAGCACTGGCCAACAAGCCCGCCACGGCACATGCAGCCGCGGCACCGCGCCAGATCCAGGCGCGGCGGCGTTGCGCCAGCGGGTCGAACGTACCGAGGCCGGCTTCCTTGAAGATGACTTCGGTGAGCAGGTTCTTCAGGAAGAAGCTACGTTTCTCGACCCGTGGTGCGGGCAGGGCCCGGCGTGGCGGCAGGCCGAAGGAAGAAGACAGCGCCGCGGTCAGCCGGTCGATGGGCGCCCCTTCCTGCGTCGCCGATGTCAGATAGAGCCCGCGCAGCCAGGCGACCTCTTCATACCGGCTTTCGCCGAACATCGCCTCGACCAGCACCTGGATGGGTTCGGACAGGCTTGCGAGTTGGGCGGGAAACCGGAAGATCTCGGCACGGGCGGCGAGTTTGTCCTCATCCTCCAGGCGCGGCACCAGCCGCCGCTCGAGTTCCGTCGCCAGCGTCGAAATCTCTCGTTCGATGGTCTTGGCATCGACACGCGCATCCAGCGCGAAGGTCGTTCCCCATACCTGCTCGCGCGAGGCGGTGGACAAGCCGCCGAAGAAGGCCTCGAAACCCTTGACCAGATCGGCCTTGGTCAGCATCAGGTAGACCGGAAGGCGGATTTCGAGCCGGTCGTTGAGCTCGGCCAGCCGGCGGCGGATCTTGCGGCCGTGCGCCTTGATGGCGTCGTCGCCTTCCGAAAGCACGTCGATCGAAAGCGCGACGATCACGCCGTTGAGCGCGCGGCGGCCCCGGTGCTTCTTCAACAGGTCGAGGAAGCCCAGCCATTCCGCCGCGTCCACATCGGGCTGGCTCTCCTGCTGGACATAGCGGCCGGCGGTGTCGATCAGGACCGCGTTTTCGGAAAAGAACCAGTCGCAGTTGCGCGTGCCGCCGACCCCCTGCAGGTCGTCTGTGAGGTCGATCGGAAAATTAAGTCCGGACTGCCGCAAGGCGGTGGTCTTGCCGGTGGCCGGCGGCCCGACGATCACATACCACGGCATCTCGCGCAGAAACTTGCGTCCGCCCAGCTTGCGGCGCTTCAGTTCGGCCATCACCTCGGCGAACTTGGCGCCCACGGCTGCGACATTCTCTTCGCCGGGGCTGAGCGGCTTTTCCACTGCTGGTGCGGCAATCTCGGCGACGAACATGCGGTTGGCGCGGATCGCCCGGCGCTGGGCGACGATCAGCCAGATCAGCCAGAAGATGACCAGCAGCGCGATGATGACGATGCGCACATTTTCAGAGGCGAACGGTTCGTAGGGACCGACCCTGACGATCGGACCGAACACCCAGATGACCAGGGAAAGCAGCGTGATGCCGATCAGCGTCCACAGCCAGCGCGATGTCAGAACTGCCCACAGGAAGCGCAGGATGAACATCTCACAGCCTCTTTTCGACGAGCACCTCGACGCGGCGGTTCAAGGCCCGCCCCTCGCGCGTACTGTCGGTGGCCACTGGATCGGTGGCTGCGCGGCCCTCGGAACGGACGCGATCCTGCGGCACTCCGTTCTGGACCAGCATGTCGGCAATCGTCTGGGCGCGAGCCTCGGACAGTCGCTGGTTGGTCGACAGCGGATTGGTCTTCTGTAGCGGAACGCTGTCCGTATGACCGATCACCGTGATCTTTCCGATGAGCTCCTGATTGGCGAGGATCACCTTGGCGATCGACCCGATCAGGGGCTCGAAGCCCTCGGTCAGTTGTGGCCGCGACGACTGGAACAGTTCGGGGTTGGAGGCCTGGATGATCAGCTTGGCCACCGAAACGCTCTCGGTGCCGCTGAGGGCGGATTTCAGCTCGGCCGGCGCCCCGGCCTGAAATTCAGGCAACAGCGCAAAATCCACTTTCTCCGGCGGCGGGGCATCGACCTTGGGCGAAGCCCGGGTGATGTCGCCGCGTGCGGGCGGCGGCAGCGCGCGAACAAGCGCGGAGAGCTCGACCGCCTGGCTGCTCAGTCCCGTCGAGAGCCCGACATGGACTGCCGTGGCGATGACCGCCGCACCGAGCGCCATGACCCAGATCGGAACGATGAAGCGCTGCGGCTCGTCGGATGCGATCACGCCCTTCCAGTTTGGCGACAACGGCGCGCCTTCGGCATCGACATCGCGCAAGAAGCGTGCCGCCGCCACGCGAACGGCATTGATCGAGCGGTCGCCTGACCGGTTTGCCACACGATATTTGCCACGGAAGCCAAGCGCCAGGCAGTGATACTGCAGCTCCAGCAATTCGCGATCCCGGTTCGGATGGCGCTCGAGTTCGTCGAGACGTGTGAAGAACTGCGTTCCGGCATCGACATCGCCGCGCAGCATGACAACGAGCGGCTGCCGCGGCCAGGCGCTGGCCCCGCCCCATGGCGTGTTCAGGGCCAGATCGTCGAGCAGCGCCGCCACGACCCATGCTGCCTGGTCGGCCCGCTCCATTGAGGATCCCGCCGTCATTGCCGTGTCGCGGGCCCGCACCAGTTCTTCGAGCAACCGGGTACGCAATGCTTCCGGATTGTCCGGCGCCAGCGCGCTTTCAAGCTCGGGTGCGAACTCGAGCAAGGGCGCGAATGCGTTGACGAGCGCGTTCGGGTGGGTGCGGGCTCGCTTGACAACCGCGCCAGGCAAGAGTGGCGCCATGGGCCGCGGCATCGGCGCGCCGGTCAATCGAATGCGAGTGCGTTCGCGATCCTCCGACAGTCCGAAAGGATCATCGCGGCTCATCATCTCACCTGTTCACCGAATAGCAGTCCACCTGCGGCTCGCTTGGCAACACGCCCGAAACGCCGATGACGAAGCCGGGAGCGTCGAGCAGCGACGCCCAGTACTCGCTTTTCTGGTCCAGCTCGAGGCATAGCCGATCGCCATCGTAAGGGATTTCGCGCGGCTGCGAATGAAGCGGTTTCAGCGGAATGCCGGGCAAGCGCGATTTCCACAGGCCCTCGAACTGGTCTGCAGAGCCGACAGTCGCCTGGTTGACGAAAATCTTGCGCAGCGCGTCCTCCGACAGCTCCGAACCGACCCGGATGACGATCCGGCTGGCCACCAGCAGCTTCGGGTTGTCGATGCGGATTTTCCAGACATTGGTCGAATGCCGCATGACAGGCAGCGCACGCGATTTCGGCTCGATGTAGCGCAGGCTGAGGATGAGCGAGCGCAGCGCATCCGCCAGTGCCGAATAGGCGGGGCCGGGGGCCATGTGATCGTAGGCCGGCAGCTCGCCCAGCCGCCGTGCGCTCGATCCGTAGGTAGCCATCGAACCGGCAAGCCCGGCTAGCTCCAGGTAAAGCTCGGCCGGATGGAAGACATCCTGGGCCAGTATGTGGGCCAGCCGCGGGCGCGCCGCATTGGCGAGATTGAGCATCAGCAGATCTTCAACGCTGCGCCCAGGCCCACCCATGACCATCTTGCCATGCGCCTCGGCGATCTGGTCGAGACCGGTGACAACTTCCAGCAACAATTGCCGATACCAGGCCACCGCGCCGGTAATCAGTGTCGGTGGCAGGAAGGTCTCGTCCAGGGAGACGCCGCCATCGGCTCGAACGCCCTTGAGGTCGGCTATCGGCAAGGCCGTGTAGCCACCGACCGACTTGCCGGGTGCAAGCAGCAGCGCCTGCGGGCGGGCGATTTCGATTTCTTCAGGGTCTGAACCGCCCTGGACTGCGTCACGCACCGAAACGATCCGCCCATGATATCGGGCTCCCGAGGCGGCGGCGTGCGCCGGATCGAAGCCGACACCGCCGGCAGGCTCCAGCGGCAAGGCGACCAGCACCGGTCCGGCGCCAGTGTCCGGGGTCACCGGCAGCGGTCGCGGCGCGTCCATCATGTCTGGAATGGAAAAAGGCGTTCCGTCCGGGAAGATGCCCCGTGCGGACAGGATCGAAATCTGGCCGGCGTCCAGCAATGCCTGGTCCAGCGTCAGCTGTTGAAAGCCGAACGTATGCAGTTGCCCGGCCTGCAACGCGCCGCGCACCGTCGCCTCGAAGAAGCGATCCTGCTGCTGGAAATGCTGGGTCCGCAGGAAAAGCCCTTCGGACCATAGCACCCTGTTTGCATCGCTCATGCCGCTGCTCTCTGCATTGAGCTCCCCTTGCCTTGGCCGCTAGGCGGAAATGCCGCCGCTGCCAAGCGTGACGTTGATCGTGAATTTCGATCCCGGCGATACCGACTTGGTTGTCCGCCAGTTCCTGCCGCCAGGCTCGCGGATCAGTGCTACGAAGCCCAGCGCCGTCGCGTCCGGCTCGACGGTGATGGTTTTGGATGCGGATTTCCCCGGCCCGACAGCGATCTGGTCGGACCCGATAAGATCGCCTGCCAGCGCCGTGCCGGCATCCCCCTGCAGCGCAAAATAGTCGGCGGAATTGAATTTGCCGGCGCTTTTCAGCCGCATCACGAGAACCGTCACCGGCCGATCGCCGCCACCTGGTCCTGGGTTCATGCCGGCCCCGCCGGTCACGTTGACGGTGATCACCGATGGCTTTGGCGGACCGCTCTGGCAGGCCGCAAGCAGCCCCGTCGCGCCTAGGGCAACGACAAATTCACGTCGATCGATCATCTCTCACTCCTCCTCGTAAGCATCCCGAAAATCAGCGCCGATTTCGCCAAGGAAGCTCTTTTCCGCGCTCTCGGCGATTTCACGATGGCGTTTCTGGTAAAGCTCCCACAGCTTGGCGCCGCGCCCGCCTGAAAGCAGGGTGCCGATCGCCGAATTCGATTTCAGCTCTTCCTCGATCTCGGCCGGGTCAAAACGGTCGATCATCCGCCGCAAGGCGGCCTGTATGCCGCGCCAGGCGCGCACGTGATGTTGCGCAAGATCGCGGACCGCGTCGGCGATTGCCGCTTCGCCGGCGAGAAATCCCGGGCTGCGCTCGGCGATAAGCGTCACGATGGCATCGTCAACCGTCGGCAGAAACTTGAGCGGATTGACCTCGGAGGCTCCGACCATGGTTTGCGCGACGCGGGCGTTTCCCTTTTCCTCGGCCCGCTTGCGCAGAAGCTGCATCAGGCCTTCCATCATCAGCCGATACTCGCGGCCAAACTTCTCCATTTCCGCGATGCTGTCGCGTCCGGGGAAATCGGCTTCCTCGACGCCCATGCCGTGCAGGAATGCCGAGCGAAGCGCCGACTCCCCCGGCTGTGGCGCGGCGGGCGGGCGGGCGGGTTTGGCAGCAGCGACAGCACGTGGCGGGGGAGGGGTATCCGCCGCTTGCACGGGCAAATCCCAGGGATTGGTGGATTGGGGTCGTTGGGCGGCGCGCTCGCGCTGTCCGGTCGAGCCGCCGCCGTTTGCCGAACTGGGCACTGCCGCCGGTCCGAAACCAAAATCATCATTGAAATCGGACGGCTTTCCGGCAGCCGGTTCGGCTCCGCGGCTGGGGGACGGCACCGGGTCGAGGCTGAATGGGTCCGCCAGGTTCGCGGCACCGCGCGGCTMGAGAAAAGGGGCAGCGTTTCTCGACACAGGCGTTGCAACCGGATCGAGGCTGAACGGGTCATCGAAAGCAGGCGAGTTGCGCTGGGATGCGGCACGCTCGAACGCGCCCGGAACCGGTTGCTCGAACGGGTTCGGAAGATCGGCCGGACGTGGCCGTCGCGGCTCTTCTTCGACCTTGGCGGAAAAGAAGTCATCGCGGCCGATGCTTACCGGTGCCCGAGATGGCTGCGGTACGCGTTCGGGAACCGGCTGGCCGGCTGCGGGTGCTTGAGCGACCGGCGTTTGCAGGTCGACATAGACGATGTAGTCGCCCAGCCTCAGCCGCATGCCGCTTTGAAGGCGCGTCGACTTGCCGGCGCCGAGCGGGCTGTCAGAGCCGTTTATGAACAATCCGCTGCTCGACGTGTCGGTTACGAAATACCCGTCTCGCCCGCCAGAGATCTTGCAGTGAGCGCGCGAAACGAACATGTCTGGATCGTCGATCTGCCAGCCCGCGTCGGCGCTGCGGCCGATCACCAGCTCACCCTCGTCCAGCCGGGTCTGCCGTACGGCCTGGGTGCGTGGCCCTTGCTCCAGCGTCAGCAGCAGACTCATGCCGCGACCCCCGCGATTTCCGGCCGCCATCCGACGATTGTCCGCAGCCGCATGTCGTCAGCATCGCCCCTTTCGGCGGGCCGCGCAAGCCAGGTGGTTCGGCCGAGCTGTGCCGATCCGATACGCGGCGGCGGCACTGCTTCGCGCGCAAGCACGATGCGCAGGTCGACGTCGAGCGATTCCCCGATCATGTCGCGAACGGCCTGTTTGAACAGTTTGAGCCGCTGGCCGCCAGGCAGGAAGGCCTTGAAGTCCTCGTACCCCAGCGGGCCGACGCGCAGTTCGATCCTGCTCTGGCGGTTGAAAACCCGCGGGCCGATCGTCGCCCCCCGGCCGAGCCCCGCATAGGCCTTTGCAAGGCGGGTCTGGAGGCCGGTCGGCACGGTTATCCAGGCAGCGATGAACTCCCTGATCTGGACCGGCACCTTGAATGCTTCCGCCAGGAACAGTGTCAGCCGTTCCGGGCCGTCGACCTGGCTGGCGAGCGAAGCCGCCTGGCGAAGCTTTACCGTATCGAGATCGGCGTCCTGGGTGCCGGGAAGTCCGATCCCAGCCATCGCTTCCAGCATGGCGCGAACACGTCCGCCGACCGCGCGTTCGACCTGTACGGCCGGATGCGCGTCCGCCCACGCCCGGTAGTAGAGGGAAATCATGCGGTGCTGCAGAATGTTGACGAAGTCCACGAACGTCGTGTCGCTGGTCAGCTGTGCGTCGGTGCCGGCGAACCAGCGCTGCGACAGGCGGTCGAGCACCCAGCGCGTCAGATGCAGCGGCATGGGACCCTCGGGTCCCAGCAGGCCAAGATTTGCAACCGTGACCCGGGCCGGCGTCTCGCCATCGGCTTCGCGGAACTGAACCAGGTCCCGCGCCGAAAAGGCGAGGCGCACATGCTGGCCGAGCCGTGCCGGTTCACGGTCGGGGCGGCCGGAATGGCCGAACAGGCCGCTCCGCTGTTCGAGACGGCGCAGCAGTTCGAAGAAGTCGAACGTCTCGGACAGACCTTCGGCCCGGTTCGGGCTGGGCTGGCCTAGATCAGGTAGCGATTGCCGGGCGTCATCGGCCATGGCACATCCTCCTGCTTCTGCAGCAGCCGCGTGCGGGTTCGCACGAAGCCGTTTATTCCGGCGTGGCGGGCAAACAGCCGCGCCAGCAAGGCCGAAAGCAGCAAGGTGCTTTGGCCGGCCAGGACCGATTGATCAACGTGCAACGTCACTTCGGTGCCGCGTCCGAAGCACATCGGCCCATCGATCTGCAGCCGTTCGATGACCGGCTGCGAGTCGATACGCACGATCGAATGCACATTGCGCGCAAGGCTCGGATCGCCGCGATCGGCATAGAGGTCGAGTAGAGCATGCAGAGGGTCGATGCCGCGGCCTTCCTTGGCAAGGCTGAGGAAGTTGAGCGCGAGCTGCGCCACCAGCCGCCAGGCAAGATCGTCGGCCCGCGATTCACCGTCGGCCCCAGCCGGCAGTGCCGCGGGGATGGCCGGCTGTGGCGGACGCAGCGCGCCAAGCAGCCTGACAGTTTCGACCGGGTCGCCGGCCTCCAGCGTCAATGTCGGATTGTCATCAAGGATCGGCAGATCACGATTGGTGCAAAGCGCCATGACGTCGAGACGCTTGAGCGGCCGGTTCGCCGGGCTTGCGAGCGGTCGGGATATGGCCAGGAAAACGTCGTCCCCGGTGTATGACGTTCGGGTCAGGCCGTCGCGCCGCTCCTCCTCCGTCGCCCGGCGTGGGCGCCGCTCGGTCGAATAGACCCAGCCACTGCCGCGGTTCTGCCCCAGGCTGAAGAGTTCGGGGATTTCGGCGTCGTTGCCTTCTGTGTCGGCATCCTCCACGCGTATGACCCGGTAGATCTCGAAGTCGCGCGCCCGCGTTCGGTCTGCATGCAACACCTGCCGCGTCCTGCGAGCATCGACCTCGATGACGTTGCACTCACGTTCGAACAGATTGATGATCGGCGTCGCGAAAAGTTCGAAGTCCGCCGGTGTCAGGTCGGCCAGTTCGGGCACCGCGCGTCTGAACAAGAAGATGATCTCGAGCCCGGCGGCGCATCGGCGCACGACGGGCTGAAGCCCGGAAACCCGCGCATAGTGAAAGCGCTCGGGCATCATGAAATATTCGCGCAGCAGGCGGTACCCCTCGAATGTCGGACGGGTACGAGGCATCAGGGCCTCGTCGTCGCTGATGCCGACCATTTCGGGTGCCGGCAGGGGCGACAACGGGTTGGTCTTGCCTTCCGGGCGTGCGCCAACGGCCGAGCAGGCGCCGAAAATCGCATCGAACAGGAGCGGCGCCTTGGTGCGTCCAGCAAAATAGAGGTCGAGCCGGTCGAGCGCCAGTTCGTCGAGCCTGCCTTTTCCGGTTCGGGCCAGCACGATGCGGAGCGCCGCCGCGCCGCCGACGCCGCCGATCGGCCCTATGCCGGCCATCGCCAGCGCGCTGCGATCCTGGAAATAGCTGACCGAAGTGATCGCTATCGGCCACAGGGTCATTTCTTGCGCGGTGGAGAACGTGCAGCGCGTCGACAGGCCCGGCTGCAGGCTGGAAACCAGCCGCGTGTTGCGCTTGACGACGTGGCCGGCGAGCATGGTCTGGACCTGCTGGCCGGGCTTTAGCACCGCCATCGCCGTTGCCGGCGCCGGCGTGACCAGATCGGGATAGAGAACCTCGAGCACGCTGCGTGAAAATCGCGAGCGCTCAGCATCGACCTTCAGCCGGGTGCGCGCGGCGAGGAAGGCGACGCCATCCAGCAGCCGCTCGACATACGGGTCCGGACACGGGACCGTATCGAGGGAGAGGTTGCGGGCCACCGCCGGATGCATATCGGCAAATTCCGCCGCGAGGCCACGAATATGGGTCAGTTCCTCCTCGTAATATTCGACGAAGACCCGATCCATCTCAGGCGTCCCTAATTTCGGTCCGCGCCAAGCCGTTATCGAGATTGATCGTGGTGCGCAGGCGCATGCGTTCCGGCGTCGGCGTCATGATCAGCACGGCGTCTATCTCGATCTTGAGGCCAACGGTCTTGTCGCCAAGGGTGACCGTAACCGTTGTTGCGCTCTCCTTGAGGCGAGGCTCGAAGGTGGCGAGCACCGCGCGGATCTCACGCGCCAGCACGTCGCGATCAAAGTCGCGGGACGACCGGCCCGAGAAGGAGGGCACGCCGTAGTTGACCACGCTTCGACGCACCTCCGGAAAATCGGCGAGCGAAGGTGGATTGTCCGACACCTGTTCGTTTTCCAGATCGGAAAGCAGCGGTGTGGMCTCGAAGCGCTCGGTGTTGAAGAGCGCCTCGATGTCACGCCGCACCGCTTCCCTGAGCACGCGAGCCGAAACCACCACGCCGCGGCTTTCGATCTCGACGCGGTGCTGGGTCTGAAAGGCCAGTCGATGCAGACGCCGTTTTTGATCGGGTGTCAGCTCCGCATCGGCGTCTATGGTCCGCGCACTGCCGGCGACGAGTGTGTCGAGACGGTCCGCGCCAAGCTCGTCGAGCAAGACATGGCGCAGCCCGTCTATCTCCGAAGTCAGGCCCGGCAGGTCATTGACGAGGCGATCCCAAAGTGAAGGCTGGACGGCCTCGCTTTTTGCCCGCAAGCTGCCGGTAGTCTGCTGCTTGCCCGCGCCGGGTCGCCGAACCTCACTTGCCGACATAGACATCCATTTCGGCTTCATCATTGCCGTCATAGACGAACTTGATCTTCTTGTAGGCGAAGCTGACCTCTTCCTGGATCAGGTCTTCCTCGTCCGGCGCCTGCGACATGTCGTATTCCATGATGGAGGCGTCGGTGAGGGTAACGACCAGGTAATCCTTGGTCTCACCATCGATGGTTCGCCGTGCCGAGAACACCACCTCGTCCAGGGCCTTGTTCTCGAACAAAGCCTTCTTCAGGTAGGGCGAGGATTTGTCGTAATGTTTGATGAACTTGATCATGCCCATGGACACGCGGCCACGGCGTGAGAGCGAATTCGGATCATAAGGTGCGACCATCTTGTAGTCGACGCCATGGATTTCGATCTCGTCATCGTGGCCGTCGCGGGTGCTCGGGCCTTTGATGTCCGGAACCTTCAGAAAACCATCAATCTTCACTGGCATTGTCTTTCTCCACCGCTTTCAAACAAAAACAAGGTCTGGTTGCTGCAAATCAAGTCTTCACGGACGGTAGTTCCGACACCAGTCGGAGCGAGGCATTGATGCCCTCCAGCTGGTAATGTGGGCGCAGATAGAAGCGGGCAGCGTAATAGCCGGGACGCCCCTCCACACTGTCCACCTGAACCTCGGCGGCGGCAAGCGGGCGCTTGGCGCGCGCCTTGTCGTCGGCAAAGGCCGGGTTGGCCAGCACGTACCGGTTGATCCACTCGGTCAACCAGATCTGCATGTCGGAGCGCTCCTTGAACGAGCCGACCTTGTCGCGCGCAATGGCCTTGAGGTAGTGCGCAAAGCGCGAGACCGGGAAGAGATAGGGCAGGTTGGCGCTCAGCCGCTCGTTCGACTGTGCGTCCGGGTCGACCAGCCGTCCCGCCCGCGTCTCGTCGTCCTGCAGCGAGTGCGCGCCGATGAAGGCCGCGAGATCGGTGTTCTTCCGGTGCAGGATCGGCATCAGGCCGAGCTTGGCCAGTTCGGCCTCGCGTCGGTCGTCGATGGCGACTTCGGTCGGGCATTTCATCGCGATCGACCCATCATCGGTCGGGAAGCTGTGCACCGGCAGGTTCAGCACCGTGCCGCCGTTCTCGACGCCGCGGATCTGCGTGCCCCAGCCAAACAGCTTGTGGCTGCGGTTGATGTTGACGCCCATTGGGAAGGCGGCATTCATCCAGACATATTTGTTGTGATCGCCCTGCACCTCTTCCTCGAAGGTGAAGCCCTTCACCGGAACGGTATCGGTGCCGTAGGGCAGCCGGGCCAGGACCCGGGGCATGGTCAGGCCGATGTAGCGAGCGTCCTCGCTCTCGCGCAGCGACTGCCACGACGCATAGGCCGGGTTGGAGACGATCTGCTGCAGGTCTTGCGGGTTCGGCAATTCCTGCCAGCTGTCCATGCGGAACAGGCGCGGCGAGGCGGCTGCGATGAACGGCGTATGCGCCGATGCGCAGATGCCGGAGATGTTGCGCAGCAGACCGACGTCGCGCGGGTGGTTGGAGAATTCGTAGGCGCCGACCACGCAGCCGATCGGCTCGCCGCCGAGCATCGAATACTCGTCTGTATAGACTTTCTTGAAGATCGGGCTCTGGTCCCACATCTGGCCTTCAAAGTCTTCGAGCGTGTCGGCCAGCTGCTCCTTGGAAATGTTCATCACCCGGATCTTCAGCTTCTGATCCGTCTCGGTGTTGTTGACGAGATACCAGAGGCCGCGCCATGTGCCTTCCATTTCGCGCACTTCCGGCGCATGCAGGATCTCGTTGACCTGCGTGGTCAGCATCTTGTCGATGCCCGCGATCAGCGACTTGATCGACTTGATCGCATTGGACGAGATGGTCGTGGTGTCGGAACGGGACTGCGCCGCCAGCGCCAGATTGCGCACGAGCTGCTGCAGCTTCTCGCTGTCGTCCTTCTTGACCTTGAAATCCTTCTCGAGGAGCCCGCTGAATTCTCCAAGGTCTATGGCTTCGGCCTCGGCGGCGACGGCGGCGGTCTTTTGCTGTTCGGCCATGATCTACTCCCCTGCCTTGTCGTCGTCGGTCAGCGCCTGACTGGCGATCTTGCCAAGAAGCGGCTCGTTGTTCAGAAGCTGCGCGATGCGCTTTTCGGCGTCGACGCGGCCATCCATGAAGCCCAGCAATTCCTCGAGCTGACGACGCATCTTGAGGATCTCGGCCAGTTGCGGAACTTGCGCGGCGATCTTGTCCGGGGCGAAATCGCCCATTTTGGTGAAGGTGAGGTCGAGCGCCAGTTCCTCGTCACGCTCCTGGCCTTCGGCCTGCGGCAGCGTGTTCTTCACCCGGGCTTTGACGCGGGGACCGAGCGCCTCCATGAACTTGGGGAAGCGGTTCGCGTCGGTCTCGACAAAGGAGCGGTCCAGCACCGACTTTGACGCTTCCTTGGTTTGCGAAGCTCCGGAAAGATCGGCCATCACGCCCATGACGAACGGCAGTTCGATCGTCGTCGGGCTGCCATAGGTTTCTACATCGTAGGCGATCTGCACCCGCGGCGCGCGATTTCGTTCGATGACCTTCGCTTTGCTTTCGGCTGGCATGTGTTGTTACCTTTCATCCTTCTGAGCCGCCTTCTTGGCATCGGGAACGCCGGCAAGGAGCCGGAATTCCTTCAGCCCCGACGGGGCGAGATCTTCCATAAGTTCAACGAAATCCATGTGCACCATCCGGCGCACACGCCGAGCCAGGTGCGGGATCGGGCTCGACGGCTCGGTGCGGTCGTAGAAGGCGACGACGAGGTCGAGGCATTTCACCACGTCGTCACGCGAGGAAATCCGGTCGGGAAGCCCCGTGCTCGAGTCCGCGTAGCTTGCCATACTTGCCATCGCATCGGCTCCATGACCGTTTCGGGCAGGCGTTGCCGGTTCTGCCGGCGGGGGTGGCTTGGCCGCGCCATTGGCAACGGCGCCGGCAGCCGAGTTCCGTTCGAGGGTCGTCAGCAAACGCTGCAGAAACCGCTTTAATTCCGGAACCGGAGCGCCGCCGCCATCGAGACGAGCGTTGAGGGCGGTCTCGACCGCGTCGAGGGCCGCCATCGCTGCCCGGGTGTCGGCGATGAGCAAGACCATCTCTGCGTTGGCTTGATCCATCTGTGCCGCGCATCCGGCACGCACCCGGTTCAAGAGTTGCCCGTGCGCGCCGACCAGTGCCGCCTTTTCTGCGGCATTCAACCCCGAGGCGGCTTCCTGGAGCATGACGCGGTCGTCGAGCGCACCCTTTTCCAGGTCTATGCCCTGAATCGGGCCGATAGCGCGCGGCGCAAAGAACGTCATTTGCCGCAGGTTCGCCAACAGCCCGTCCTGACCATTCTGCAGGTCGAGCAGCGCGTTGATCCGGCGCAAGGCGGCATCGCGTGGCGAAGTGCCTGGCCGCAGTGCCGGATGCATGGTTTCCCAATACTGATCGAAAGTCTGCGCAATGAGGGTCAGGCCCTGCGCGAGGCCGGCCAGCCCCTCTTCATTGGCCAGCGCGCGCGTGACGATGACAAGCAGTCGCAGGTCCCGGCCATGCGCGCGCAATTCCTCCGCCTTGGCGAGTACCGCCGACCAGTCGACTGGAATTGTGCTTTGCGAGGTGGCCTTGTTGTTGCCGTCGTGGACGACCTTGGTCTGGGCTTCCGTCAGGCGCTCCAGCTCATGAAAAGCCGGGTCGTTGCGCAAATCCTCCCCGGACGGATTTTCACCGTCGAGCGGAGCAAGCCAGAGTGCGAGATCAATCACACCAACCCCCAGCGACCGGCCGTCAAACCGTACGTGACGCGACGTTATCACACGGTTGTACTTTACCACAATTCAACGACTGCTCAAAAATTAACAGAAGCTAAATGCGACCTTCTTGAGTACCGGCTGACTGCGCATCTAGCCTCGTCCATCACGCACTTTGTCAATCGGCGGCTTCTGTGGCAGGTTATCGACTGGCAGATTGCAGGAGCACGTTCGATGGAACAGCGCCGGTCGTCGCAGAGCTTCAAGCGCAAGGAACTGGTCGGCAAGCTCAATCCTGTGGGGGTGCGCGCCTTCAAGGCCGCGGCCGATACGGCCAAGCTGCGCGGCAATCCTTACGTCGAACTCGTCCACTTCATCGAGCAACTGGTGCTTTCCGACCGCTCGGATGTGCAAATGATAGTCGCCGATGCGGGACTGGATGCGAGCCGGCTCACCGGCGATATGACCCGCGCCGTCGACAAGCTGCCTTACGGCGCTACGTCGATAGAGGAATTTTCCGACCATATCTTCCACGCTATCCAGGAAGCCTGGAACCTGGCGACGCTGGAATTCGGCGTCGAGGAAGTCCGCAGCGCACATATTCTCCTTGCCTGCCTGAAGACGCCGGTGCTGGAAGGCCTGCTGTCGAAAATCAGTTCCGAGTTCGACAAGATCGACGCCGACGCGGTCATCGCGCGGTTCGCCGATGTCATGGAAGGTTCGCTCGAAGCCGGCGCGGCCATCGCGGTTCCCACGGCCGAAACGCCGAAGCGGGCTCCGGGCGGGGATTCTGCACTGGCGAAATACGCCACCGACCTGACCCAGCGCGCCCGTGACGGCAAGATCGATCCGGTCGTCGGTCGCGATCCGGAGATCAGGCAGATTGTCGATATCCTGATGCGACGCCGGCAAAACAACCCGATCCTGACCGGTGAGGCCGGCGTCGGCAAGACGGCGGTCGTCGAGGGCTTTGCCTTGCGCATCGCCCAGGGCGACGTGCCGCCCACGCTGCAGGATGTCAGTGTCCGCATGCTCGATGTCGGATTGATGCAGGCGGGTGCAAGCGTGAAGGGTGAATTCGAAAAACGGCTGAAGGCTGTCATCGACGAGGTTCAATCGTCCGAAACGCCGGTCATCCTGTTCATCGACGAAGCCCACACCTTGATCGGCGCCGGCGGCGCGGCAGGAACGGGCGATGCCGCCAATCTCCTGAAACCGGCGCTGGCGCGTGGCGAACTTCGCACCATCGCGGCAACGACCTGGGCCGAATACAAGCAGCACATCGAGAAAGACCCGGCGCTGACCCGCCGTTTCCAGGTGGTGAAAATCGACGAGCCATCGGAGGCGGTGGCCGTTCTCATGTTGCGCGGCGTGGCCGGGGTTCTGGAGCAGCACCACAAGGTGCAGATACTGGATGAGGCGATCGAGGCGGCGGTCGGCCTGTCGCATCGCTACATCCCGGCGCGGCAACTGCCCGACAAGGCGGTGAGCCTTCTCGACACCGCTTGCGCCCGTGTCGCCATATCGCAGCATGCCACGCCGGCCGAGGTCGAAGACATCATGCGTCGCCGCCAGGCGCTGGAGGTCGAGCGCGGTATCATCGGCCGCGAGGCCGCGATCGGCATCGAGGTGGCCGATCGGCAGGCACGGGTCGACACCGGGCTGGCCGAAACCGAGGTTACGCTGGCCGCGGCGCAACAACGTTGGGATCGGGAAAAGGGCCTGGTTGCCGAGATACTCGAATTGCGTGCCCGGCTGCGCGGCGAAGGTGTGCCGCTCGATGCGGTGGAGACACCTGAGGCCAATGCCGGGATGGCAGGCGCGGACGCCGCGGAGACTCCCTCGCCCAAGGCCGAAACGCCCCAAACCGAAACGCCCCAAACCAAAAAAGCCAAGGCCAAAACGGCCAAGGCCGACGTGGAGACACCGGCGGCGGCCAATGCCCCTCCACCCGAACCGGACGCCGATCTCGCCCGGCTGCGCGAACTGATGGCCGAACTCGCCGAGGCGCAAGGCGAGACGCCGCTGATCCTGCCGTCGGTCGACCGCAACGCCATAGCGGCGGTCGTTCAGGACTGGACGGGAATCCCGACCGGGCGGATGCTGTCGAGCCAGACCGAAAAGGCGCTGCGGCTCGCCGCGACCCTGTCCGAACGCGTGGTCGGCCAGGATCACGCCATGGAGATGATCGCCAAGCGTGTGCAGACCAGCCGCGCCGGGCTCGGCGCGCCGGAAAAACCGGTGGGCGTGTTCCTGCTCTGCGGCCCCTCGGGCGTCGGCAAGACCGAAACCGCATTGGCGCTGGCCGAAACGCTCTATGGGGGTGAGCAGAACCTGATCTCGATCAACATGTCCGAGTTCCAGGAGGCACATACCGTCTCCACCTTGAAGGGCGCTCCGCCCGGATATGTCGGCTATGGCAAGGGCGGCATCCTGACCGAGGCGGTCCGCCGCAAACCCTATTCGGTGATCCTGCTCGACGAGGTCGAGAAGGCGCATCCGGACGTGCACGAAATCTTCTTCCAGGTTTTCGACAAGGGCATGATGGACGACAGCGAGGGCCGGCGTATCGATTTCAAGAACACGCTGATCCTGCTTACCTCGAATGTCGGCTCGGAGGTCATCATGGACCGGACCAGGAACGGCACGCTACGAGCCGGGCTCGACGATCTGGACACCGCCTTGCGCAGCCCGTTGCTGAAGGTCTTCCCCGCGGCCTTTCTCGGCCGCGTGGTGACCATTCCTTACTATCCGCTCTCGGATTCGATGATCGAAGCGATCACCCGTCACCAGTTCGCCAAGATCGCCCGCCGGCTACGCGCAACCAACGACGCGGAATTGGTGATCGGCGACGGCGTCATGGACCTGGTCAGGGCCCGCTGCACCGAGATCGAATCCGGCGGCCGGATGATCGATGCCATCCTGACCAACACGCTTCTGCCGGAATTGAGCCGCGGCGTGCTGAACCGTTCGCTTGGGGGCGAAAAGATGACGAAGGTGACCGTCGGCGCCTCCAAGGAGGGCTTCACCTATTCCTTCGAGTAGCGCAGGGCGGCTCCCCGTGACCGAAAGGCTGGCACATGAAGTCTTCAGCCTGCCGTTGAACCCCTACCTGGACGAACCCACCCAGGACTTCATTGTCGAAGCAATCCATGAGGTCCTGAATCCGTCGGCTTGATTCCACGGCGTCCGCGGAGATTTCGAGGTCGAAAGGAATGGCCACTCCGGCCGAATGAACGAACATGATGAGATATTTTTGTGGGGAAAAAAATTTAACAAAATCAGATAGTTTGTGAGTTTTTGATCTTCGATAACGCTCGATTTAAGCGCTGCTCATGCCATTGTCTCATATATTGACGTTAAATTCACATCACTATATGGTTCGTTCAATCCGCAAGGTGTCAGCCGCATTGTATCGCCGTTGTCCATTGATTGTCGCCATGTCTGTAGCCCTTGCCCCAGCCTGCAGGGTTGTCGCGCAGTGCGCATCGCCAGTTGCCGAAAGAGGCGGTGATCATGCCCAGTTTGCTCGGAATCGATAACGGTCTCACGGTCACCAAGGCGGTGATCTTCGACGCCGATGGCACGCAGTTGTCGGTGGCGCGCCGGCGGGTGCCGCAGTCGATGCCCCATGCGCACTGGGTGGAGCGCGACATGGCAGGCCTCTGGCAAGCGACCGCCGACGCCATCAAGGAAGCGATCGCGCTCTGCGGCCGGCCGGCGGACGATATCAGGGCGGTGGCAGCGACCGCGCATGGCGACGGTCTCTATCTGCTCGACAAGGATCGTCGGCCGCTAGGGCCCGGAATCTTGTCGCTCGACAGCCGCGCCGGCGAGATTGTCGAAAGATGGTCGGCGGACCTGGTCTTCGACGAAGCGCTTGCGTGCACCGGCCAGGCGCCGCATGTTTCGGCGCCTTCGGCGCTGCTTGCATGGCTCAAGCAGAACGATCCGGATCGCTATGCTCGCATCGGTCACATACTGGCCTGCAAGGACTGGCTTCGCTTTTGCCTGACCGGCACGATCGGCACCGACCGTACGGAGGCCAGCACATCGTTCACGGATTTCCGCACACAGGCCTACGCCCCGGAAGCGATGCAGATCTTTGGATTGGGTGACCTTTTCGACGCGCTGCCGCCGGTGGCGCATTCGGCCGACATCGTCGGCCAGGTCACCGCCGATGCCGCCGAAATGACTGGCCTTCGCAAGGGAACGCCGGTCGCGTGCGGCCTGCACGACGTGACCGCTTCGGCGCTTGGCATGGGCGGCCATGAGGAGGACGTGCTCAGCGTCGTTGCCGGCACCTATTCCATCAACGAAGTCGTCTCTTCGAAACCGCGCGTCGACCGGCGCTGGTTCTGTCGCAACGCCATCGATGCAGGCCGTTGGAACAACATGGCGATCTCGCCGGCCTCGACTGCAAACTACGACTGGTTTCTCGACACCTTCTGCCGCTCGGAGCAGGACAGGACAAACGCCGATGGCGGCTCCATCCACGAACTGCTGGCAGCAGAGATCGACGCGGCGCTGAAGAAGCCTTCGACCATCCTGTTTCATCCCTATCTGTTCGGCTCTCCCTATGGCGACGTTGCCAGCGGCAGTTTTGTCGGCCTGCATGGCTGGCACGATCGCGGCGACATGCTGAAGGCGGTTCTGGAAGGCATTGTTTTCAATCATCGCACCCATGTCGAAGCCTTGCGCGAGGGCTTCGCGGTCCGCGAGATACGCCTGACTGGCGGCGGTTCGCGCAATCCAGCTTTCGTCCAGATGTTTGCCGACGTGCTGGACGCCCCTGTCACTATCACCTCGACCGACGAGGCCGCCGCCTTGGGTGCCGCCCTTTGCGCCGGCGCCGCGGTCGGCATCTTTCCGACGCCGCAACAGGGTGCCAGGCAGGTCGGCATGACGGCGCGCCAGTATCAGCCCGTGCCTGCCTCCAGTGCTGTGTTCAGCGAGCGGTTTTCCCTCTATTGCCGCATCGCCGAGCAACTGAAGTCGCAATGGCCTGAGATCGAAAGGCTGGCGCGGCCAGACACCAAGGGGACTGCATGATCAAGGCCGACGAACGACGCGAAGAGATCGCCGAGTATGTGATCAAGCTCGGCCAGGTGCGAATCGACGATCTGGTCGAGCATTTTGGCGTATCGCGCATGACCATCCACCGGCACATCGACCGGCTGGCGCAGCAGGGCGTGCTGCGCAAACTGCACGGCGCGGTGACGGTTCAGCCTTCCGGCCTCTACGAAAGTGCCTTTCGTTACCGGGTGACTGTCAACAGAGTCGAGAAGGATACGCTGGCGCGCGCGGCACTGGATTATGTCGAAGCCGGGCAGGTGGTCATGCTGGACGATTCATCGACGGCAAACGCCGTCGCCACGCTGCTGCTCGACGTCAAGCCGCTGACCGTCATCACCAACAGCGTGGCGACGGCTTCGCTGCTGACCAACGTCGACGACATCGACTTCATCTGTCTCGGTGGCAAGTACCACGGCACCTACAATGCCTATATCGGCATCGTCTGCGAGAACGCCGTGGCGCAGCTTCGCGCCAATGTCCTGATCTGCTCGGCTTCGGCCATCACCGGAACCACGGCCTTCATCCAGGATCCCAACGTCGTGCGGGTCAAGCAGGCGATGATGGCCGCATCGGTGAAGCGCATCCTGCTGGTCGACCATGCGAAATTCGACCGGATCGCACTGCATGTCTTTGACGATCTGAGCAGTTTCGATGCCGTGCTGACGACCGAGGGGCTGGGCGATGCACAGGCGCAGCACCTCGAGCGCGCTGGAGTGAAGCTGCGCATCGTCAAGACGACGGCACAATGAACCCAGCCGACACAGCAGGTGCGGAAAATGCCGCCGGGCGTCTCGCCGCCATGGCCGCGGCCGGCGAGGTCGACGTCGTCATTCTTGGCGCCGGCATCAACGGGGCGGGGCTGTTTCGCGACCTGTGCGCGCAAGGCGTCAGCTGCCTGATCGTCGACAAGGCGGATTTCGGCTCCGGCACCAGTGCCGCGCCGTCGCGGCTCATCCATGGCGGGTTGAAATATCTCGAAACCGGCGAGTTCGGGCTGGTGGCGCAGTCGACGCTCGAACGCAACCTGCTTTTGCAGAACGCGCCGCACTATGTCAGCCCGCTGCCGACCGTCATTCCGATCTTTTCGTGGAGCAAGGGCATGCTGGCGGCGCTGCGAACGCTGTTCGGCTCGACCAGCGCGCCGCGCAGCCGTGGCGCCCTCCTGATCAAGATCGGCCTGATGATCTATGATTTCTACGGCTCGCGAAACCAGGTCATGCCGCGCCACCGCATGGTCGGGCGGCGGCAGGCGCTCAGTGAGATGCCGGCGCTCAACCCTTCGATCGTCGCCACCGGCACCTATTACGATGCCAAGATAAGCCATCCCGAAAGGCTGGTGCTCGAGTTGATCCTCGACGGCTTGCGGTCCAATGCAGCCTCCGCCAGCACGAACTACACAGCTCTGGTGAGCTCAGCCAATGGCGTGCTGACCTTCCAGCCGGAAAACGGTGGTGCATTCTCGGTGCGGCCGAAACTGGTGGTCAATGCCGCCGGCCCCTGGATCGACGACGTCAACGCCTTGCTCGGTGCACCGTCGAAGATGATCGGCGGCACCAAGGGCTCGCACATCCTGCTGAAGCATGACGAACTGGTAGAAAGCCTGGCCGGGCGGATGCTTTATTTCGAGGCCGATGACGGCCGCATCTGCCTTGTCTACGACTATCTCGGTCTGGCGCTGGTCGGCTCGACCGACATCAAGGCCGACAACCCCGACGAGGTCCGCTGCGAACCCGACGAAGTCGACTATCTGCTCGAGAGCGTGCGGACGCTGTTGCCGGGCATGATTTTCGAACACGCCCAGATCGTCTACGCCTATAGCGGCATCAGGCCGCTTCCGGCCTCTGATGCATCGCTACCGGGCCTGATCAGTCGCGATCATTCCGCTCCGGTCGCCGAGCCGGACCGGGACAGGCCCTTCGCGGTCATTTCGCTGGTCGGCGGCAAATGGACGACATTCCGGGGCTTTGCCGAGGAAGTCGCCAACGCGATACTCGACCGTCTGCGGCGCAGCCGTAAGGTAACGACGCAATCCATGCCGATCGGCGGCGGCAAGGACTTCCCCGCCAATGCGGCGGCGCGCGCAAGCTGGCTAGCCCAGGCCCGGACGGAGACGGACGTCGAGGAACGACGTCTCGACCAATTGCTGTCGCGCTACGGGACCAAGGCCCTGGAGATTGCCACGCATGGGCCAGATGATGAGGGCGAACTGCCGGACTCCGACAGCTACGGCAGATCGGAAATCGACTACATCGTCCGCAACGAGTTCGTCGAACATCTGGCCGACATCGTGATGCGTCGCAGCACGCTCGCCATAGGCGGCTCACTAACAAGTCGCGATCTGCAGGAGATTGCCATGATCGCCGGACGGGCGCTGGGCTGGAACGCCAAGCGCATCGCGCAGGAAGTCGAGGCCGCTGTCGTGGAGCTCGAAGGCAGGAACCTGATGCGGCTGGACTGAGCGCGTCATCGACGATGCCGATCCCCCTTTTTCTGGGCAATCCGATCGGTTTGCTCCTGGTTGCGCCGCGCACCCGAAATGTCCCAACTCACAGCTGGGTTGGGATTTTTACACCGACGAAAATATCTAATTAAAAACAGACACTTAATTGACATGCTGGCGGAGTTCTCCTCCATGATGCCGCCAACGAAGACATTTGATAACATCAATTGACGTTAATTTAACATCGCCATATGATCAACCCAACATGCCGACCTCCTAATGGACCGACGCCGATCGGGAGGGCGACGTATCGGCGAGGGGCGAGGGCTGCGGTTTTCCCGCAATGGCTTGGACCCAATCCGCGGAGGGATTGACAGCGATGCAAAGGTATGAAAATTTTTGCACACAAAGATAATAATATCATCCCGGGGAGGAGATGGCTTGAAATCTGGCGGAACCGCTAACCGCGACCACGAGTCCAGCCTCGCCACACGCGCGGCGTGGCTTCACTTTGCCGGGGGTCTCACGCAGGCCCAGGTCGCCAAGCGGCTTGGCCTGACCAGCCTCAAGGCGCATCGGCTCATCACCAAGGCCAACCAGGAAGGTTTGGTCAGGGTCTTTATCGACGGCGACGTCGCCGAGTGTGTGGAGTTGGAGCAGCGCCTGACCGCCGCATACGGGCTCGATTATTGCGAGGTGGTTCCGGATCTGGATCAGGAAGACCTGCCGCTCAGGGGACTGGGCATCGCCGGTGCGCAGTTCCTGAAGCGCGAGATCGATCGTGGCGAAGACATGCTGATCGGCGTCGGCCATGGCCGCACCCTCGCGGCCAGCGTCGAATATCTGACGCGCACTCCTGCCGCCCATATCCGTTTCGTTTCGCTGCTTGGCGGCGTGACGCGCAAATTTGCGGCCAACCCGCACGACGTCATGCATCGGCTGGCCGAACGGACCGGCGCGCAGGCCTATGTCATGCCGGTGCCTTTCGTCGCCAACACCGCCGAGGACCGCGAGGTGCTGCTTGGCCAGCGCGGCATCAGCGATGTCTTCGCATTGGCAAGCCGGTCCGACCTGATGTTCGTCGGCATAGGGACCGCCGAGCGGGAAGCTTCGCTGGTCGCAACCGGCATGATCGAGCATTCCGAAATCGATGAGGTCAAGCGCGATGGCGGCGTCGGCGAGCTGCTCGCCCACTTCTTCGACGACAAAGGGCGCCCTGTGGAAACGGCGCTGTCGGAAAGAATCCTGGCGCTGCCGCGGGACCAATTGAAAGGCCGCAGGATTGTCGCCGTCGCCGGCGGCAAGGTGAAAGTGCGGGCGATCAAAGCAGTGCTCGAAAGCCGTTACCTGAGCGGCCTGATCACCGATGAATGCACCGCCCGTGCCCTTGTGGAACTGAACCAATCCAATGGAGCTGCCGGCGCGGCGAAGCGCCATGTGAACGGAGGATCGTCGAATGCGTGACAACGGAAAACCCGCATCGCCGGTGTTTGCATCATGAGCGCGAAGGCCACCACCGCACCGACCCGGCAGGTCTCGCCCGGCCTGCGCCGCATCCTTGCCGGCGCCGCGGTTGTCGTCCTGCTCGGCGCCATGGCGCTCGACACCAAGGTGGTCAGGATCGGATCCGCGGGCGACGTTCGCAGCGCCGTCTTTTCGGCGGCCGACTATGGCAAGTCGGAATTTCCCAAGGTGCAGGCCGATGTCGAAGCGCGAGCGGCCGACGCGGTGACGGTGGCAACCGCGATCGCCAAGGACAGGGCGACGGCCGAGAAGGAATACGGCGTGCCGGCGGGCGTCGGACCGGTCATCTCGGTCAAGTTCACCGGCGTCGTCGGCGAGGGAAAATCGGGCATCTACAAGGTCGCCGTCGAGGGCGTGCCGGACACGCTGCAGGTTCGCGTACAGACGGGGCCGGCGATCAACGGCACCGAGCTGCGTGACGCCACCGGCAAGATCACATTTGGCCAATTCACCAACCAGATCGAATATCAGGACGCCGGCTCGGCGCTGAACAACGAGATGAAGAAGGAAGTCCTGGCAAAGGTCGATACGAGCGCCCTGACCGGTAAGACCATATCGCTGGTCGGCGCGTTCAAGCTGGTCAATCCGAAGAGCTGGCTGGTCACTCCGGTGAGGCTGGAGGTGCAATGAAATCGGCTGCCGACACCGCGCCCGCGAATGGCGACGCCGTGCTTTCGGCGCGCAACATCGTCATGTCGTATGGTGGCGTTCACGCGCTCAAGGGCGTCAATTTCGACATCCATCGCGGCAAGGTCACCACACTGTTCGGCGAGAATGGCGCCGGCAAGTCGACGCTGATGAAGATCCTGTCCGGCGTCGTCACGCCGACATCGGGCGACATCGTGCTTGACGGCAATCTCGTCAGTTTTTCCTCGTCCTCGGACGCGCGCGATCGCGGCATCTCGATCATCCACCAGGAACTCAGCCTGGCGCCGAACCTCAGCGTTCGTGACAACATCTTCATGGGCCGCGAACTGCGCACCAGGACCGGCCTCGACTTCGCCGAGGAATCGCGCCAGGCGCGCGCGCTGATGGCCGATCTCGAAGAAGACATAGATCCGATGACCCTGGTCGAGGATTTGCGTCTCGGCCAGCAGCAGATCGTCGAGATCGCGCGGGCACTGTCGGTCGACTCGCGCATCCTCATCATGGACGAACCGACCTCGGCGCTCAGCGCAACCGAGGTGGAGGTGCTGTTCAAGGTGATCCGCGACCTGACCAGCCGCGGCGTTTCCATCGTCTACATTTCACATCACCTCGAAGAGGCTCTGCAGATCACCGACTACGCCGTTGTCTTGCGCGACGGCGCGATCACGGCAACGGCCGAAGCCCGGGACATCGATCTCGAGTGGATCGTCCGCAACATGGTCGGCGAGAATTTCGATCTCGGCTCGCCGCCGACAGGCCATGCGTTCGGCGAGGTCGCCCTGTCGATCGAGGATGTCAGCGTCATAGACGCTTCGGGCTCGGGCTATTCCGTCGTCGATCACCTGTCGCTGGATGTCAGGGCGGGCGAGATCGTCTGCATCTATGGGCTGATGGGCGCCGGACGTACGGAATTGCTGGAAGCCGTCGCCGGGCGGATGCCGATGGCGGGCGGCCGGGCGCTGCTGGAAGGCGAGGATGTCTCGAGACTGAGCATAGCCCAGCGCATCGCCAAAGGTCTTGTGCTCGTCCCCGAGGACCGCCAGCGCGACGGGCTGGTGCAGACGATGACCGTTGGCCGCAATCTTTCGCTTGCCAGCATCGAGGCGTTCGCAAAAGGGCTGTTTCTGTCCCGCTCCAGGGAGCGGGAGCTGGTCGAGGACTCGATCCGCAAGGTGACCGTCAAGACCGCGGGCGGCAATGCCATGATCGGATCGCTATCGGGCGGCAATCAGCAGAAGGTTGTCATCGGCAAAATGCTGACGACCAACCCCAAGGTCATCCTCCTCGACGAGCCGAGCCGTGGCATCGATGTCGGCGCCAAGGCGGAGGTCTTCCGCTTGCTGAGCGAACGCGCCGCGCAGGGCCTTGCGGTCGTCTTCTCGACCTCCGAGGTCAACGAGTGCCTCAGCATCGCGCACCGGATCGTGGTGATGCGCCGGGGCAGGATTTCAGCGGAATTCGGCGCCAGCGCCACCAAAGAGCAGATCATGGCCGCCTCCGGCGAAGCCGTGGTCGCCTGATCACCATGAATATCGGAGCCCCGATCATGACCGACGTCAGCCAGGCCAGAAAACAGTCCAGTGCAAGCGCGCGCGGCGAAGGCTTCGATCTCGCCAAGCTGCTGCTCGAGGGCCGGGCCTTCTTTGCCCTGATCGTCATCATCGTCGTCTTCTCGATCCTGTCGCCCTACTACCTCTCGGTGGCGAATTTCCTGACCATGGCCTCGCATGTCGCCATCTTCGGAATTCTCGCGGTCGGCATGCTGCTCGTCATCCTCAATGGCGGCATCGATCTGTCGGTGGGGTCGACGCTGGGCTTGGCCGGCGTCGTTGCCGGATTTTTGATGCAAGGCGTGACGCTGACGTGGCTGGGTGTCGTTCTCTACCCGCCGGTCTGGGTGGTCGCGGTGATTGCCTGCATGCTGGGCGCCGGCGTCGGGTTGATCAACGGCGTGCTCATCGCGCGCTTCAAGGTTCCGGCCTTCGTCGCCACGCTGGGCGTCATGTACATGGCCCGCGGCCTGGCGCTGCTGATGACCAGCGGCCTGACCTACAACAACCTCGGCGGCAAGCCGGAGCTGGGAAACACCGGCTTCGACGCGCTCGGCTTCAACCGCCTGTTCGGCGTGCCGACCGGCGTGGTGGTTCTGGTGGTCATCGCACTCATCGGCAGCATCGTCTTGAACCGCACCGCTTTCGGGCGCTGGCTTTATGCATCAGGCGGCAACGAGCGCGCGGCCGAATTGTCGGGTGTTCCGGTCAAGACGGTGCAGGTTTCCGTCTATGTGCTGTCAGGCATCTGTGCCGCCATTGCCGGCCTGATCCTGTCCTCGCAGCTGACGTCGGCGGGTCCGACCGCCGGCACCACCTACGAATTGACGGCCATTGCGGCCGTCGTCATCGGCGGCGCGGCGCTGACCGGAGGGCGCGGTAACATCCGCGGAACCCTGCTCGGCGCCTTCGTCATCGGCTTCCTTTCCGACGGTCTGGTGATCATCGGCATCTCGTCCTACTGGCAGACAGTGTTCACCGGCGCCGTCATCGTGCTCGCCGTGCTTCTCAATGCCGTTCAGTATCGCCGCCGTAGCAAGCTCCCGGCTTCGACGGGCGGCCAACCGACTTCTCAGCAACGGGGGAAGGCCGAGCCGGCCAATCCTGCCCAAGGGAAGACTGCCAGGTGACTGGCAGCAACACCGCGTAAATCATTTGGAGGAATGTATATGAAAACCATGCTGAAAAGTCTGCTTGCCGCTGCGATGGTTGTCGGGTTCACGGCCGCCGCGTCGGCCGCGGGCCTGATCTCGATCATCGTCAATGATCCGGCCAACCCCTACTGGCTGACGGAGGGCAATGTCGCCAAGGCCGAAGCCGAGAAGCTCGGCTATACGGCCAACGTCGCCGCCCACAAGGGCGACACCAACACGGAAAGCAACCTGATCGACACCGCCATCACCAACAAGTCCGTGGCGATCATCCTTGATCCGGCCAATGCCGACGGCTCCGTCGGTGCGGTGAAGAAGGCGATTGCCGCCAACATCCCGGTTTTCCTTGTCAACGCCGAGATCAATCAGGAAGGTCTCGCCAAGGGGCAGCTCGTTTCCAACAATGCCCAGGGTGCTGCTCTGGGCGCCCAGCAATGGGTGCAGGCAGTTGGCGAAAAGGGCAAATATGTCGAACTGCTCGGCGCCCCGTCGGACAATAACGCCGCCACGCGCTCCAACGGTTACGCGACCGTCCTGAGCCAATATCCGGACCTCGAAAAGGCTGCTTCGCAGGTCGCCGACTGGGATCGTACCAAGGGCCACGACAAGATGCAGAGCATGCTGCAGGCCAATCCCGACATCATCGCCGTGATCAGTGGCAATGACGAAATGGCGCTCGGCGCGGTTGCCGCGCTGAAGGAAGCCGGCAAGCTCTCCGGCATCAAGGTCGGCGGCTTCGACGGCTCTCCGGACGCGGTTGCGGCAATCAAGTCCGGCGAACTGCAGTACACCGTGCTGCAGCCAGTCGCCATCTTCTCGGCCAAGGCCGTGCAGCAGGCGGACTCGTTCATCAAGTCTGGCGCCACCGGTGCGGCGACCGAGAAGCAGCTGTTCGATTGCCTTCTCATCACCAAGGACAATGTCGACAAGTACACSGCACCCTTCGTGCTGTCGGAGTRAAACCTGCACAGGGGGTGTCCTTGCGGACACTCCCTGCCTCTTCTACGGCTTCAGACAACGTCCCTGTGAACCGCCTTCGCAACCAACCGGAATTTGCGGCATGAAAGATCTGCTGATCGGGATCGACGCGGGAACGTCGGTGATCAAATCGGTCGCGTTCGATCTGTCCGGCCGGCAGCTCGCCATGACGTCGGTGAACAACAGCTTCGTTACGCTGGAGGGCGGCGGCGCCGAGCAGGACCTCGATCAGACATGGCGCGACATGGCGCGGACGGTTCGCGACCTGGCGACCAAAATTCCCGACCTCGCGCAACGAACCGCGGCGGTTGCCATCACCGGGCAGGGCGACGGAACCTGGCTGATCGATGGCGACGGCTTGCCGGTCGGGCGCGCGTGGCTGTGGCTCGACGCCCGCGCCGGACACCTGGTGGACGTGATGCGCGCCGATCCCCGCGATCGCACGCGGTTTGAACTGACTGGCACGGGGCTCAACTCCTGCCAGCAGGGCGCCCAGCTTGCCTTTATGAAAAAGAACGATCCGGACATGCTGCAGCAGGCGGCGACCGCACTGCATTGCAAGGATTGGCTCTACTTCAGGATGACGGGTGAACGCGCCACCGACCCGTCCGAAGGAACCTTCACCTTCGGCGATTTTCGCTCGCGCAGCTATTCCGACGAAGTCTTCGACATTCTGGATCTGACGACGCATCGCCGCCTGTTGCCTCCCATGCTTGAGGGCACCACCGACCATCACCCGCTGTCGCGATCGGCGGCAGGAGAGACCGGCCTGCTCGAAGGTACGCCGGTTGTCCTGGGTTATGTGGATATGGTCATGACGGCGCTGGGAGCCGGCCTCTATGATCCCTCAGGCAATGTCGGCTGCACGGTTATCGGCTCGACCGGCATACATACGCGCTTCGCCCGCACACCTGGCGATGTCGTGCTCAACGGCGATGGATCCGGCTACACGATTGCCATGCCTATTCCGGGTGCCTTTGCACAGTTGCAGTCCAACATGGCGGCGACGCTCAACATCGACTGGCTGCTTGGCCTTGCACGCGACGTGCTCACCGCCGGCGGCGCCGAGCTCTCGCGCGACGATTTGCTGAAGGCGCTCGACGTCTGGGTGGAAGGATCGGAACCGGGATCGCTGGTCTATCAGCCCTATATTTCGCTCGCCGGGGAACGCGGACCGTTCGTCGACCCTGATGCGCGCGCAGGCTTCATCGGCCTTTCAGTCAAGCACGGCTTTGGCGATCTGGCACGCGCCGTCCTCGAGGGGTTGGCCTTCGCAGCCCGCGATTGCTACCAGGCGATGGGCACGATGCCGGGCGAGATCCGGCTATCGGGCGGCGCCGCGCGCAGCCCGTCCCTGCGTCGCATCATCGCGGCGGCGACCCGGGCGCAAGTGCGAACGAGCAGCCGCCAGGAAGCAGGAGCCGCAGGTGCGGCGATGATGGCCGCGGTCGGCCTTGGCGTCTATCGATCGATGGACGACTGCGCCGCCGAGTGGGTGACGCCGCTTCTCGGCGACTGCGATGCCTATGACGAGGCGCTTTCGCAAAGCTACGATGCGCTCTTCCCTTCCTTCGTTGCGGCGCGCCAGGCGCTTCGGCCGGTGTGGAAAGCCATGGCGCACCGGCCGCTCACCCGCATCCCGGGTGCACAGGAGTAAGGTCTTGAGTGATACAGTTGATCTCTTCGTGATTGGCGGCGGCGTCAACGGGGCCGGCATCGCGCGTGATGCGGCAGGTCGCGGGCTGTCCGTCATCCTGTGCGAAAAGGACGATCTGGCGCAAGGTACCAGCTCTCGCTCCGGCAAACTGGTGCATGGCGGCCTGCGCTATCTGGAATATTATGAATTCCGGCTGGTTCGCGAGGCGCTCATCGAACGCGAAGTGCTGCTCGAGGCGGCGCCGCACATCATCTGGCCCATGCGCTTCGTTCTTCCGCACAGTCCCGAAGACAGGCCGGCGTGGTTGGTCCGGCTCGGACTGTTTCTTTACGATCACCTCGGCGGCCGCAAGCGGCTGCCGGGAACCAGGACGCTCGATCTCCGAACAGCGCCGGAAGGGGCGCCGATCAAGGACGAATTCAAGCGCGGTTTCGAATATTCCGACTGCTGGGTCGACGATGCGCGCCTTGTGCTGCTCAACGCCCTGGACGCCAGCCAGCGCGGCGCCAGCGTGTTTACGCGGACCGCTTGTGTCGCCGCCCGCCGCGAAGACGGACTGTGGTCGATCGACATGCAGGATGGCCGCACTGGTGCGGTGACGAAAATCCGCGCGCGGGCGCTCGTCAATGCGGCAGGGCCGTGGGTCAACGACATTGTCAGCCGCGTCGCCGGGCAGAATTCCACCCGCAATGTTCGGCTTGTAAAGGGCAGCCATATCGTCGTGCCCAAATTCTGGGAGGGACGGCAGGCCTATCTCATCCAGAACAGCGACAAGCGGGTGATCTTCGTCAACCCCTACGAGAACGATCTGGCGCTGATCGGCACGACCGACATTCCCTACGAAGGCAGGCCGGAGGAAGTGGCCGCCGAGCCAAGCGAAGTCGATTATCTGATCAAAGTGGTCAATCGCTATTTCAAGCGACAGCTGACACCAGGGGACGTGGTCTACAGCTTCTCCGGCGTGCGCCCGCTCTATGACGACAATGCCGACAATCCGAGCGCGGTGACGCGCGACTATATCTTCGAACTCGACGCTCCGAACGGCGGCGCACCGCTGCTTTCGGTGTTTGGCGGCAAGATCACCACCTTCCGCAAGCTGTCCGAACATGCGCTGGAAAAAATCCAGCCGTTCTTTCCGGCGATGAAGAATGCCTGGACTGCCAAAATTCCCTTGCCGGGGGGCGACCTGCCGAATGCGGACTTCGAACAGTTCTTGAGCGACCTGCACACTGAGTTTCCGTGGCTCGGCCCGTCGCTGGTGAAACACTACGCTCGAAGCTATGGCAGCCGCGCCAGGCAATTGCTCGCCGGCACCCAAAGCGAGGCGGATCTCGGCCGCCGCTTCGGACCCGATTTTTATGAACGGGAGGCAAAGTTCCTGGTCGACACCGAATGGGCCGGCACATCAGCCGACATACTGGAGCGCCGCACCAAGCATGGCCTGCATATCGATGCAGCCGAGCGGAGGACGTTCGAAGACTGGTTCGGCAACATCATGGCGGCGGCAGACTGATGGCCTTCACGCTTTCCCTCAACACCAATCCGCTGGTCAATCGCTTCGCCGATCCCGACGACCTGATCGACGCCATTGCCTACGGCATCGGTATCCGCGACGTGCAACTGACGCACGAATTCGTCAATCCGGGCTGGCCGGCGGCGACGATTGCCAAATTCCTGCGCTTGTTCAACCGGGCGCTTTCGCGGACCGGCGTCAGGATCACCTCCGGCATGACCGGACCCTATGGCCGGCTCAATCATTTCGGCCATCCGGACCCGGATGTCCGGCGCTACTATGTCGACTGGTTCAAGACCTTTGCCGACATTTCCGCCGAACTCGGTGCTCCAGGCATGGGCACGCAATTCGCCATATTCACCTACAGGGACTTTGACGATCCGCAGCGGCGCGCTGCACTTCTCGACATCGCGCTTGAATGCTGGCGCGAGGTGGCCGAACACGCCAAGGCGGCGGGGCTGACATACTTGTTCTGGGAGCCGATGTCGGTGGGCCGGGAATTTGGCCACACGATCGAAAGCTGCATGACGCTGCAGAGTGCCATCGATGCGGCGAAGCTGCCGATCCCGATGAAGATGATGGTGGATATCGACCATGGCGACGTCACCTCGCCAAATCCTGCCGACACCGATCCTTATGCCTGGGCGAAGGCGTTTCCACTGCAGTCGCCGATCATCCACATTAAGCAGTCTTCGATGAACAAGGGTGGACACTGGCCGTTCACGGCTGCCTACAACAAGGACGGCCGCATAGTTCCGCAGAAGCTGCTCGACACCGTGCGGCAGGGTGGCGGAACCGACAACGAAATCTGCCTCGAACTTTCCTTCAGGGAGAGGGAACCGGTCGATCATCAGGTTATCGAGATGATCCGCGAGTCGGTGGATTTCTGGGCACCTTACATCGACAGCGGCCGCGACAGTCTCAAGCCTCGGGCCTGAACGAATACGTCGCCTGAAAGCCGTCGCCGATGGCGGCCGCAAAAGGATCGAAGGAGAAAAAGAATGGCCCCATATTGGGTCGGCACGAGCTGGAAGATGAACAAGACGCTGGCGGAGGCCCTCCAGTTCGCCGATGTGCTGGCGGCGTTCGTGCCTGGTTTCGACCAGGCGATACAACCGTTCGTCATTCCGCCGTTCACCGCCGTGCGCGAGGTCAAGGCGGCGCTGGCCAAGACCCGCGTGAAGGTCGGCGCCCAGAACATGCATTGGGCCGACGCCGGGGCCTGGACGGGAGAGGTTTCGCCGGTGATGCTGAAGGATTGTGGGCTCGATCTGATCGAACTCGGCCATAGCGAGCGTCGCGAGCATTTCGGCGAAACGGATGCGACTGTCGGATTGAAGACGGCTGCGGCGGTCAGGCACGGTTTGGTGCCGCTGATCTGCGTCGGCGAGACGTTGACCGAACGCGAAGGCGGGCGCGCCGATGACGTTTTGACCGCGCAGGTTCTCGGTGCGCTGCAAGGGCTCGAGGACGGCGAATTGTCGGCCGAAATCCTCTTTGCCTACGAGCCTGTCTGGGCGATCGGCGAGAAGGGTATCCCGGCCAGCGCCGACTATGCCGACAAGCAGCAGGCGCTGATCAAAGAGGTCGCCGCAAGCCGGATGGCGAACGCGCCGCCCGTGCTTTACGGCGGCAGCGTCAATCCCGGCAACGCGGCCGAACTGATCGGCCAGCCGCATGTCGATGGCCTGTTCATTGGCCGTTCGGCGTGGCAAGCGGAAGGCTATATCGACATCCTGAAAAAGGCGTCGGCCGCCATCGAGCGCTGACCATTACAGTAGGAAGCAAAGGAGTTCATGCCATGAAAATAGCACTCGGAGCCGACAGCGCCGGCAAACCGCTGCTCGACGTCATCGCCAAGCATCTCGCCACGAAGCCGGAGCTGCAGGTGATTGATCTTAGCCAGGCCGGATTCTACGCCGATATCGCCGCCAAGGTCGGTCACGAAATTCTGGACGGCAACTACGACCGGGCCATCCTGTTCTGCGGTACCGGCATTGGCGTCAGCATATCCGCCAACAAAGTCCCGGGAATTCGCGCCGCATTGACCCACGATACCTATTCCGCCGAGCGCGCCGCCAAGTCCAACAACGCACAGATCATCACCATGGGCGCCCGCGTCATCGGTCCCGAACTGGCGAAATCGATCGCCGACGCATGGCTGGCCTCGGAGTTCGATCCGAACGGCCCCTCCGCCGCAAACGTGCAGGCCATCGACAAGCTCGACAGCAAGCGCTGAAGGCGGGACTCGCTCCTGATCAGCCGGTCAGGGCGACCCGCATCGCCTCGATCACGGTTACGGCGGACGCGGCGCCTGGATCCATATGGCCAAGCGAGCGTTCGCCGAGGCGCGACGCCCGGCCCTTGGCGGCGATCATTGCCTTGGTCGCTTCCGCGCCTGCCTTCGCCGCCTGGGCAGCAGCCTCGAGACTGTCCACCAGACCCTTGCCGGAGGCCAGCGCCTCGCCCGCCGCCTGCGCTGCCGGACCCCACGCGTCCATCATCGTCTTTTCGCCCGGCTCGGCCTTGCCGCGATCCTGAATGCCCTTGGCCATGGCCTGGAACATTGCGACCGCGTCGGCGTCGTCAAGCGACGCCTTGCCCTTCACGGCTGCCGCGCCGCGCATGAACGCAGTGGCATAGAGCGGACCCGAGGAGGCGCCGACGGCATTCAGAAACGACTTTGCCGCAGTGTTCAGCAAGGTGGTCGGATCGGTGGCTCCGGTGTCCAGTGCCGCTACCGCATCGCGTGCTGCGGAGAATCCGAGCTCCATCGCAATGCCATGGTCGGCGTCGCCGATAATACCGTCAAGCGCGCACAGCCGGTCCCTGTCGGCTGACATCGCGTCCGCGATGGCCGCGAACATGCCGGCAAGGCGGGCTGTATCGATTGTCGTCATGTCTTTGTCCCTTGCCGCTGAAGGTCTATTGTTTGACCATGAACTTTTCCGAAAACCGGAACCCCACTTTTCGGGATCATGGTCTAGCCGGCGCGAAACATGGCGCAGTCGCAGGGGTGGTCCAGCATCGTCTGCAACTCGCCGTCCAGCCGATGTAGCGTGATGGAGGCCCCGGCCATTTCGAGTGAGGTGCAGTAGTTGCCGACCCAGGTTGCGTGAATGGATACACCGATGTCATCAAGCCGGCGCTTCACCCGCCGGTTCATGATGTACAGTTCCATCAGCGGCGTCGAACCAAGCGAATTGACGAGCACGGCGACCTTGTCGCCGCGTGCCGGCGCCATCTCGTCGAGGATCTTGTCCAGCATCTCGTCGGTGATCTCGTCGGCCGTTTTCAGTTTTCCGCGCGCGATGCCGGGCTCGCCGTGGATGCCCATCCCGATCTCCATCTCGTCAGGCCCGATCTCGAAATTCGGCCGGCGGGTCTGCGGCAGCGAACAGGGCGACAGCGCGACGCCCATGGTGAAGGTGTTCTCGTTGGCTTTCCCGGCGATGCGCTCGCATTCGTCGAAGGACAGCATCCGGTCGCAGGCAGCACCGGCCGCCTTGAAGATGAAGAAATTGCCGGCGACGCCGCGCCTCTTGTGCCGCTGGTCGCGCGGTGCCGAGGCGACGTCGTCGGTGCTCAGCACCGTGCGCACCTCGATGTCGTCCATATCAGCCATCTCGGCGGCCATGTCGAAATTCATCACGTCGCCGGCATAGTTGCCATACATGAACAGGACGCCGGCGCCCGCACTGACCGCCTTGGCGCATTCGAGGATCGGGTCTGGCGGCGGCGAGGCGAAGACGTTGCCGATGGCCGCCGCATCGGCCAGCCCCTTGCCGACGAAGCCAAGAAAGCTCGGCTCGTGCCCCGAGCCGCCGCCGATGACGAGGCCCACCTTGCCTTGGCGCGGTCCGTCGCGGGCGATGATCGAGCGTGAACTGCCGTCGACGCTTTTGAGATGGCGGGGATGCGCGGCCAGGATGCCTTCCAGCATCTCGTCGACGGCGCGGTTGCCGTCATTGATGATCTTCTTGGTCTGCACCCGCAGCCTCCCGATTTCGATATTTTTGCAGATAGTACCGGGTGTCATCGGGATTTCCACCCGGCAAAGAGCATTTCACGCGGCGAGGCGTTCGCGCGCCGCCGTTGTTGACAAGCATGCCTGGACGGTTGCGATCCGGCGGCTAGCCAGCGGCGCGGCCCGCGGACCGGCCTGTCCGCGAAAACGACGTGCGAAGGCGATAGCGGTCGCCGGCATATCGGATTGTAGACGACAGTAGCGGCCGGCCGGTCGCATCGACGATGAGCTGACGCATCACCAGGGTGGATTTGCCGACGTCGATGTCGAGGTGGCGCGCGAGGGTAGGATCGGCGCCGCGCGCCTCGATCGTGGTTTCGGCGCGCGCCAGATCAACGCCGGCATCGATCAGCAGGCCGAACAGCGACGCGGTGCGGAAGTCGACGCGGCCGAGATCGGGGACGAGGGCGAGGGCGAAGAACGAGGTGTCGACGGCGACCGGAACCTGGTCGAGGCGGCGGATCCTTTCCAGGTGGAACAGCGTCGCGCCGGGTGCGATCGACAGCTCCTCGGCCTCGTCCAGCGAGGCGGGTGCTTCCTCGGCGCGCAACACGTCGGAGGAGGGCGCCAGACCGAGACGCCTGGCGGTCTCGCTGAAGGATTCCAGCGTGTTGGGAAACTCTTTCGGAACCTTGGCCGAAACATACCAGCCGCGCCCATGCGAAGGCGTCAGCACACCCTCCTCGACAAGGCTTTGCAGGGCCCGGCGCAAGGTCACCCTGCTGATCGACATGCGCGTGAACAGATCGCGCTCGGGCGGCAGCCGCGCGCCCGAAGCAAGCTTGCCGGCGGCGATCTCCTGCAGGATCGCATCGGCCGCTTGTCGCCAGAGCGGTTCGGGTCCGTCCGACTGCAGTGGCGAGCCCTCCATTTCAGTTACCATCTGCCCTGATCTTTTCCCAGACGCCCGTTCGCATCGAACGGTAGCAGGCGTCAATTACCTGGTTAACGATGACCCCATCCTCGAAGGTTTCCAGTGGCGTCGTCCCAGCCGCGAAGTGTTCCACAAAATGCCGCATCTGTTGTGAAAAACCGTAGGCCCGGGTCTCCTCGGGCACCGGATAGACCCAGCCGGTCTCGGAATCCGCCTTCTCGACGAGGTAGCCCACCGGCTTTTCGATAAAACCCCAGACCGGGCCGACGGATGTGTCGGTGACGATGCGGCCGGCCGAGCCGACCAGTTCGTGGCGAAGCTGCATGCCGCCTTTTTCGATCCACGACGATTCGATCGTCGCGAGCTGGCCGCCGGCGAATTTCAGCAGCGCGATCGCCGTGTCTTCCCCGGTTGTCTTATCACCGTGGACCAGCGTCGCGCCCCACGCCATCACCTCGGTGATCAAATTGTCCTTGCCGAAGAAGTGGCGGGCGCTTTCGACGGTGTGGCAGCCCATGTCGAGCAGGGCGCCACCACCGGCGAGCTCGGCGTTCCAGAAATGCGGCGCGTGCGGCCCCGAATGTGCTTCCCGGGCGCGCATGGTGAGGAGATTGCCGATGCCGCCCGCCTGTATCATCTGGTGGGCCTTGGCGATGTTGGGGGAAAACACGGCGCATTCTGCATAGCCATGCCAGATGCCGGCACGCTGGACGATATCGAGGATTTCCTGCGCTTCCTTGCCCGTGCGCGCCAATGGCTTGGTGCAGATGACGGCCTTGCCGTGCCTGGCAGTGGTCCTGACGGCTTCAAGGTGGATCTCGTTGGGCAGCGCGATCACCACGAGCGCGACCGCCGGATCGGCGCACAGGGCGTCGATATCCCTGTGGGCGGTGACCTTTGGACCCCACTTTTTCGCGAAGGCTTCGGCGCGCTCGAAGCTGCGCGAGGAGCAGGCCACGAGTTCGGCATTGCGTACGTCGAGCAGCGAATCCGCATAGGTCTCGGCGATAAAGCCCGAGCCCAGAATTCCAACTCCAATCATCAAATCCTCCCAAATTTCTTGCCGTCGGTTTGGTGGTGCCCAGTCCGGACAACCATACAACAGGAAAAGACAACACAATACCACTTGTCACAACATGTATCAGTAGGTATGGTCCCAGGCAACAGTGCAAAATCGTGAATCCACACGGGGCACCATCTTGAGGGAGAGCAGGAAAATGCGTTCCATGCGTGTATCGATCCCGCTGGCGGCGACGCTTGGCGTGATGTTTTCAGGCGGCGTAGGCGCCGCTTTTGCCGACCCGGTCACCATCACCTTGAACAGCTGGCGGACCGAGGATATCGCGGTCTGGCAGGACACCATCCTGCCCGCCTTCGAAGCCAAGCATCCCGACATCAAGGTCGAGTTCGCGCCGATCAACACCAATGAATACAACGCCGCCATCCAGTCGCAGATCGAAGGCGGCGCCGGCGGCGACCTGATCACCTGCCGCCCCTTCGACGTGAATCGCGAATGGATCAAGCGCGGCTATTTCGAATCCCTGGAAGGGCTGCCGGGCCTGGAAAACTTCGACAAGACGTCCCGCGCCGCTTGGTCGGGCGCCGACGACAAGGCCTACTGTCTGCCGGTCGCCGCCGTGCTCGCCGGCTTCTACTACAACGCCGACATCTTCAAGGAACTGGGTTTGAAGGTGCCGACCACCAGCGCCGAGTTCATCGATGTGCTGCAGGCGATCAAGAAGGACGGCCGCTATACGCCGCTGGCTTACGGCTCGGCCGAATCCTGGCAACTCGCCTATAACGGCCTCTACAGCATCGGTCCGGCCTACTGGAAGGGCGAGGAGGGCCGGCTCGGCCTGATCGACGGCAAGAAGAAACTGACYGACCCCGAATTCGTCGATGCCATCGCCGCCTTCGAAGCCTGGAAGCCGTTCCTGCCGGCCGGGCAGGAAAGCCTGAACTATGCCGACATGACGCAGCTGTTCACGCTCGGCAAGGCGGCCATCCTCCCGGACGGCTCATGGGACATCAACCAGGCGACCTCGACCGGCCTCAATATCGGCGTGTTCGGTCCGCCGGTGCCGAAGGCGGGCGACCAGCGCTACCTGCAGGAGATGCCGGACATGGGCATCGGCATCAATGCCAAGAGCACGCACAAGGAAGCGGCCAAGACCTTCCTCGACTGGGTCGCCGGACCCGAATTCCAGGAGCTCTATGTCAACGCCGCGCCCGGCTTCTTTGCCATGAGCAGCAAGCCGGTCACCTACAAGAACAAGCTGGCGCAGGATTTCGCCGACCTCAAGAAAGGCGCTGAGCTGACACCGCGGCTGGCGCTGGATCGCCTGAGCGCCGGCACGCCTCCGCTCGACGACGAGACCTGGCGTCTGCTGCAGGTGATGTTCACCAAGTCGGACGTCACGCCTCAGCAGGTCGCCACCGAGCTTCAGACCGGGCTCGCCTCCTGGTACGGACCGCAAAAGAAGTAATCCGGGAACGCCTTGCGCATGTCTTGCCAGCCGGCGAGGCATGCGCGAAGCCTTCGGGCACGCCGGCACATCCATGCCGGCGTGAACAAGAGGTCATCAATTGATATCTCCCGCTGCCGCCTACAGAAACCTGTTGCTGTTCGTGCTGCCGGCCCTGGCCGTCTACCTGGTCTTTGCCGTGCTGCCGCTGGCCGAAGCCGCCAATATCGATGGCGCTGGCGGCTGGACGACGTTCTGGAAGATCAAGTTTCCGCTGATCGCGCCGCAATTCGGCCTGATCGCGATCCTGACCTACATCTGGACGTTCAACGGCTTCGACCTAGTGTTCGCGCTCAACGGATCGGCGCCCGGACCCAACTACAGCACCGACATCCTCGGCACCTATTTCTACCGGACCTTCTTCGGTTCGAGCGGGCAGCTTGCCGATCTCGACCTCGGTGCCGCGGTCGCGACGATCATCTTCCTCACGGTTCTGTTGGTGACATCGGTCTATTTCTGGCTGATCCAGCGCCGCCTGAAATCCTATTCGGTCTAGGAGCTGACATGAGCGCCCCTGACCTCACCATGCCAGTTACCCGCCGCCGCCAGGACCGCGAGCCCTGGACGCTGGAGCGCATCATCGTCCACGCACTGCTGATCCTCTTTGTCCTGCTCGCCATAGGACCGGTGCTGATCGTCATCATCAATTCGCTGAAGACGACGCCGGCGATCTTCGGTGGTCCGTTCGACCTGCCGACGGCCAAGACCTTCAGCCTCGAAGGCTACAAGCGGGTCTTCACGCGCGGCAATTTCATCGTCAACTACCGCAACAGCCTGATCGTCACGGTGACGACGATCGTGCTGACGGTGGTCCTGTCGACGCTCGCCGCCTTCGCCCTGGTCGAATATCGCGTGCGGGTCGCCTCGCTGCTCGCTGGCCTGTTCGTGCTCGGCATCATGTTGCCGATCCGGCTCGGCACGATCCCGCTCATCCAGATGATGCTCGCCTGGAAGCTGATGGATACGCTGGCGGCCCTCATCCTCGTCTACACCGCCATGAGCATCCCGATCGCGGTAACGCTGATGGTCACATATTTCCGCACCGTTCCGACAGATCTCAAGGAAGCAGCGCGCATGGATGGCGCAAGCGAGCTGCGCACCTTCTGGATCGTGCTGCCTTTGGTCAGGCCCGGCCTCGCCGCGGTGGCCGCGCTGACGATGCTGCCGGTCTGGAACGACCTCTGGTTCCCGCTGATCCTGGCTCCAAGCCGGCAGAACCAGACGGTGACGCTCGGCGTGCAGCAATTCGTCGGCCAGTTCATGAACGACTACCCCGCACTTCTCGCCGCGCTGACGCTTGGCGCGGTGCCACTCGTCCTGCTGTTCACCCTGTTCTCGCGGCAGTTCATCAGCGGCCTGAGCAAGGGCTACAGCAAATAGCCGACGTCATGGCCGACAGATTTTCGCAAGACTTCTACAATTTCGAACTGATGGAACATCAAGATGCAGATAGGCAAATACATCCGCCGGCAGCCTTCGACCCTGACCGGGCTGCCCGCCGCCATCGGCGCGGATCTGGATCGGTTCGCCAGCCTGCGCCAGAAGCCGCAGCGCATCGTGCTGCTCGGCACCGGCTCCTCGATGAATGCGCTGCTGGCTGGCGCTGAAGCGCTGGAGGAGGGGACGGGCGCCTCGGTGATCGCCAAGGAACCGGAGGCTTTCCTGCGCTTGCCGCCCAAGGCATCGGACCAGCGGACGCTGGTTCTGGCCGCCTCGCAGTCCGGCATGAGCATCACCACGATCGAAGCGGTGCGCCTGGCGGTGGCGCGCGGGTTTCCCACCCTTGTCATCACTGGTGAGGAGGGCAGCCTGATTACCGAGACCGGTGCCGAGGTGATCGTCATGCCGATCGGCCCGGAGACGGTCGGCCCGAAGACCATGGGCTATACCGCCACCGTCATCTCGGTGCTGGCGGTTGCCGCCAAGCTAGCCAACAAGACGGTCGATCTGTCGAAGCTTCTCGGACAACTGGAGCAGACAGCGGAAACCGGTCTCGCCGCAGCGAAGGATCTGGTCGCCCGCTTCGGCGTCCCGGATTACATACTGGTCGCCGGACAGGCGACGCATCTCGGCACCGCGCTCGAGGCATCGCTCAAGATCGCCGAGATCAGCGGCGTGCCGACAGCCGCCTTCGACACCGAGGAGGCTTTGCATGGGCATGTCTATGGCACGACGGACAACAGCCTGGTGATCGCCATCGCGCAGACCGAGGCCGAGGCGAAGGTCGCCGCCAATCTTGGCGAGGCTCTGGCCGAACTCGGACCGCGAACGGTCGTCCTCAACCTCTCCGGCCATCCGACCCGCTTCGACCTCGATGTCAGCTGGCCGACCGAGCCACAACAGCAATGGCTCGCCGGTTGCTGGGCGCCGATCCCGTTGCAATGGTATGGCTGCGAACTGGCGATCGCGCGTGGCATCGATCCAGACAAGATGATCTATCCCAATCTCGGACGCAGGCTCAACGTGCGCATACGCAAGGAGGCCTGATGGTAACCGCGATCGGAATCGACATTGGCGGCAGCCTGGTCAAGCTCGGCGCCGTCGACGGTTCGGGCAAGGTGCTGGCGCGCGGCGCTGTCCCGGTGCATCGGGATATCGAGTTCGCGGATTTCGTCCATCTGGTCACCAAGGCCACCGACGAGCTGACGCGGCAGTATCCGGACATCACGGCCATCGGCATTGGTGTGCCGGGCACGCCAAATCCCGAGACCGGTATGCTGAATGGCCGATGCCCGGCGATCCCGGCGCTGTTGAAGGGTTCGCTGTCAAGACTGTTCGGCATCCGCTTCGGCGTCCCGGCCATCGTCCGCAACGATGCCGTCTGCGCCACCCATGGCGAGATGCGGCACGGCGCCGGTCGTCCCTTCTCCCGCTTTGCGCTGCTGACGCTCGGCACCGGCATTGGCGGCGCCATGGTCATCGACCGCAAGGTGATCGACGGCCCGGACGGGTTGCCGCCACAGCTCGGCTGCATCTCGCTCGATCCGGCCCGCACCGACATTGCCGATCCGGTGCCGGGCATGGTCGAGAACCTCGCCAGCGCCCGCGCGCTCGTCAATCGCTATCGCCAGCTCAAGCCGGACACCGACGCCACCAACGCCGAGACCGTCTGCGATCTTGCCAAGGAAGGCGACCCCATCGCGCTGCAGGTCGTCGACGAGGTGGCGCGCTGGCTCGGTCAGATGATCGGCATCATGTCGAACATGCTCAACATCGAGGCGGCGATCATCGGTGGCGGCCTGGCGCTGGCCGGCCCTTTCTTCACCGATCGTATCGCCCGCAATGTCAGGGATTTCGTGCTGCTCAAGCCCGGCCGGCCACCTTTGATCGTGGCGGTGGAACACGGCAACGACGCCGGCGTGATCGGCGCCGCGGCACTGGCGCTCGACATGTTCGCGCCCACGGCAAGGGAATAGCGCCATGGCAGACGTCGAACTGAGGAAGGTTTCGAAGAGCTTCCAGAATCTGAAGGTCGTGCACGATATCGATCTCGATATCGCAGAGGGCGAATTCGTCGTCCTCGTCGGGCCGTCCGGCTGCGGCAAGTCGACGACGCTGCGCATGGTGGCGGGACTGGACAGGCCGAGCGGCGGCGAGATCCATATAGGCGGCAGGCTGGTCAACAACGTCCAGGCCAGGGATCGCGACATCGCGATGGTCTTCCAGAGCTACGCGCTCTATCCGCAGATGACGGTCGCGCAGAACATGGCTTTCGGCCTGCGCATCCGCAAGGTGCCGGACGGCGAGGTGACGCAGCGCATCGCCCGTGTCGCCGACATTCTCGACCTCAGCGAACTGCTGCAGCGTAAGCCTCACCAGTTGTCTGGCGGCCAACGCCAGCGCGTCGCGATGGGCCGCGCGATGGTGCGGCAGCCGAAAGTGTTCCTGTTCGACGAACCGCTCTCCAACCTCGACGCCAAGCTCAGGGTGAAGATGCGCGCCGAGATCAAGAAGCTGCACCAGAAGGTCGCGACCACGACAGTCTACGTCACCCATGACCAAGTCGAGGCGATGACGCTGGCCGACCGCGTCGTGGTGATGAACAAGGGGCGCATCGAGCAGATCGGGCCGCCCAACGATCTCTACCATGAACCGGCCAGCCGCTTCGTCGCCGGCTTCATCGGCAGCCCCGGCATGAACTTCTTCAAGTGCCGCCTGGAAGCGCGCGGCGACCGGCTCGCAGTCGTGCTCGGTGATGGCACGGCCCTCGCCGTCCCGGCTGCCCGTACGGCCCACTATGCCAGCCATGCCGGGCGCGAACTCGAATTCGGCCTGCGTCCCGAGCACATCACCGAGCAGCGCGAGCGGCCCGACGTCGTCGACATCAAAGCGCCGGTCGAGGTGGTCGAGCCGATGGGCATGGAGACGCTGCTGCATGTGCTGATCGCCGGCGCGGAGGCGACGGCGCGCATCGATCCCGCTTCGACGCCGAAGCCGGGCGAGGTGGCGACACTCTCGCTCGGGATGGCCCATATGCACCTGCTCGATCCCGACAGTGGCAAGGTGCTCTGAACCTACCGGCGTACCATCACGACACGCAAAGGGGTGGGCGCGGAGGATAGCCGGTTCCCTGCCACACTTTCACGTGTCAGAGAGCAAAAACAATATATTATTTGTTGACAAATATAATTTTGGAGCGAATTTTTAGGCACGGTTTCGAATGACCGTGATGGTTCCCAGCAGGCACGGCCATCTCACCGCAGTCCCAGGAATTTGCCGGTTATGATCGACATCCAAAGCGTGTCAAAATCCTTCGTGACCAGGGACGCCGATCCGGGTCAAGCCCTGAATCATGTCAGCCTCGAAATCTACGACAATGAGTTCTTCACCCTGCTTGGCCCATCCGGTTGCGGCAAGACGACCTTGTTGCGGCTGATCGCCGGCTTCGAGGCGCCGAGCTCGGGCGCCATCCGCATCGCCGGCAGCGATGTCGCCGCCTTGCCGCCGCAGAAACGGCCGGTCAACACGGTGTTCCAGAGCTACGCGCTGTTCCCGCATATGAGCGTCGCCGAGAATGTTGCCTTCGGGCTGGAAATGCAGAACACGCCGAAATCGCTGATCGACGAGCGCGTCAGGGAAGCACTGGAAATGGTGCGGCTCGAAGGCTTCGCCACGCGCCGCCCGGCGCAACTGTCGGGCGGCCAGCAGCAGCGCGTCGCGGTGGCGCGTGCCCTTGCTCCGAAGCCGAGCGTGCTTTTGCTCGACGAGCCGCTGTCGGCCCTCGACCTCAAGCTGCGCAAGGGCATGCAGAGCGAATTGAAGCGGCTGCAGCGCGAAACCGGCATCACCTTCGTGCTGGTCACCCACGACCAGGAGGAGGCGCTCGCGATGTCCGATAGGATCGCGGTGATGCGCAGTGGCGACGTGCTGCAGGTCGGCACGCCGCGCGACATCTACGACAATCCGCAGGACCGCTTCGTTGCCGATTTCATCGGCGAGTCCAACCTGCTGCCGGKTGCAGCGCTTGGCCGCGACCCTGCAAAGACGATCGTCGTGCGTCCCGAACACATCGTCGTATCACCGGCATCCGATGACGCCACAGGCCACGCCAGAGGAGCGGTGTCAGCCATCACCTTCCTCGGCTCCGACACGCTCTACGAGATTGTCCTGGAAGAGGGAGCAAGGCTGCAGTCGCGCTCGCGCGGTGGTGCGGCATTGGCGACAGGCGACAGGGTCGTCGTCGACTGGGCCCGCGACGTCGAACGCGAACTGGCGAACTGAGGCGGCGATGGGTCCGAACCGCACCTACCTGCTGATCGCACCCGCCATGCTGGTCATCGGCATTTTCATGGTGCTGCCGCTGTTCCTTGCGGTCGCCTATTCGTTCATGACCGCCAACCCCTATGGCGGCGTCACGGCGCCGGCGACATTCGACGCCTATCTCCAGTTCCTGTACCAGCGCGACTTCGACGACAGCCTGGTGTTTTCGCCGAGCTATGCGCTGATCATCCTGCGTTCGATCTACCTCGCCATTGCCACGACCCTCATCTGCCTGGTGCTCGGCCTGCCGGTTGCCTGGTACATCGTCTGCCAGGCACCGGAGCGCCGCCGGGTCCTGCTGTTTGCCGTCACGCTGCCGTTCTGGATCAACACACTGATCCGCACCTATTGCTGGATCCTCATCCTGCGCGACGAAGGCCTGGCGAATGGTGCGCTGCGTCATGCCGGGATCATCTCCGATCCGCTGCCGCTGCTCTACAATGACGGGTCGATCCTGCTCGGCCTCGTCTACACCTTCCTGCCCTTCATGGTGCTGCCGATCTACTCGACGCTGGAGCGCATCGACCCGCGTCTGATCGAGGCCGCGCACGATCTCTACGCCAGCCGCGCCGCGGTCTTCCGCCGCATCGTCTGGCCGCTGGCGAGACCCGGCGCGCTGGCCGGCGCCACGCTTGTCTTCGCGCCGGCGCTCGGCTCGTTCCTGGCGCCCGACCTGCTTGGCGGCGGCAAGAAGCTTTTGATCGGCAGTCTGATCCAGATGCAGTTCACCTCGTCGCGCAACTGGCCGTTTGGGGCAGCTCTCTCGACCGTCGTGACGGTCGTCGTGCTGACCGTCTTCGTCATCCGGTCGCGCAAGGCACAGGAGGGGCGGCGATGAATGGCGCAAAACCCTTCGACTGGCGGCATACGCCCGGCCTGTCGGCCTACACCGCTCTCATATTCCTCTTCTTCTACGCGCCGCTGCTGATCCTGGTAATCTATGCCTTCAACTCGAGCCGGCTGGTCACCGTGTGGGCCGGCTTCAGTTTCAAATGGTTCGTGGCGGTCGCCAACAACGGCTCGATCCGCGAGGCTGCCTTCAACAGCGTCATCATCGCGATCGTCGCCACCATCGCCTCGACGGCCATAGCCACGGCCGGTGCGCTGGCGCTGGAACGCGGCCGGCTGCGCTTCGGGCGGAGTGCTGCAACAGCGCTGATCGCGATGCCGCTGGTCGTGCCGGAGATCGTCGTGGCGATCACCACGCTGATCTTCTTCTCCGGGCTCGGCATGCATCACGGGCTCATCAACCTGATGATCGCCCACACTGTCTTTTGCATTCCGTTCGCGCTGCTGCCGATCCAGGCGCGGCTGCGCGACATGGGCGGCACGCTGGAGGAGGCTGGCCGCGACCTCTATGCTGACGAATGGCGGCTGTTTCGCCGCGTCACGCTGCCCTTGCTGATCCCGGCGATCTCGGCCGGCGCCATCATGGCCTTCGTCGTGTCGCTCGATGATTTCCTGATCTCGATGATGGTGTCGAGCGCCGGCTCGACCACCTTGCCGGTCTATATCTACGGCATGATGCGGCTTGGCGTGACGCCGGAGGTCAACGCCATCTCCACCATCCTTCTTGCCGTTTCCATCGTCTTCGTCGCAGCGGCGCTGCTCGTCGGACGACGCAAATAAGCTTGCCTAGAAATAAGAAAACCAGAGGAGAACGACCGTGACCAAATGGAAAGAAGGACTTTCAGCAATAGCTTTGGCCACCGCCATCATGGGGGCCATCACCACCACGGCGCTCGCCGATTCCGGCGAACTGCACATCTACAACTGGACCGACTACACATCGGACGAAATGATCAAGAAGTTCGAGGCGGAGACCGGTATCAAGGTCACCATCGACACCTACGATTCGAACGAGACCGCGCTCGCCAAGTTGAGCTCGGGTGCGGCCGGCTACGACGTGATGATCATCAGCAACGACTTCGTGCCGATCTTCGTCAAGCAGAAGCTGTTCCAGGAAGTCGATGCTGGGGCGATGCCGAACTTCAAGAACGTCGATCCGAAATGGCAGCACAGGTCCTGGGATCCGGATGCGAAATACACCGTGCCATGGGTGTGGGGCACCACGTCCTATTCGGTCGACACCGCCGTCTACAAAGGCCCGACCGACAGCCTGAAGCCGCTCTTCGATCCTCCGGCGGAACTCAAGGGCAAGGTCGGCATGTTCGGCTCGCCGACCGAGGTGATGTCGCTGGCATTGGTCTATCTCGGTAAGGATCAGTGCAACAGCAATCCGGCGGATTTGAAGGAGCTCGATGCTTTGCTCGAGGCGCAAAAGCCCTTCGTCAAGGTTTACAATTCCGACGGCATCGTCGAGCGCCAAGTCGCTGGCGAGACGGTCATGCACGAGCAGTGGTCGGGCAAGGCGCTGGCGACACGCCAGCAGAAGTCGACGGTCAAATACGTCTATCCCAAGGAAGGCGTTGTCGGCTGGATGGACAATGTCGCCGTGCCCTCGACCGCGCCCAATGTCGACAACGCCAAGAAGTTCCTCAACTTCCTGATGGATCCCGAAAACATCGCGCTGCAGCAGAAATACACCGGCTACCAGAGCGCGATCGCTGGTTCCAACAAATACCTGGCGGCGGATATTGGCGGCTCGCCGGAGTTCAACCCGCCGGCCGATCTGAAGATCTCGTTTGCGCCGTCATGCGACGAGAAGGCGATCCGCGCCTACGATCGTATCTGGACCAATCTGCGCCAATAGGCTGATGACGCAAAACGCCGCCCGTGCGAACGGGCGGCGTTTTGCCTCCTGTCCGAGGACCTCGAAAGTGAATCGCTACGCCCGCACAATTTTCTCGCGCGCCGGCAGGTCATCGGCTTCGGCCGCCAGCAGGATGTCGGTGGTCACTGCCAGATGCGCCGCCAGCAATTCGGCTGCCTTCTCGGCATTGCGGTCGAGCACGGCATTGGCGAGGTCCTGATGTTCCTTGCTGATGTTGCGGGCATTGGGTGCCAGCGAGACCGAACGGCGGCGGTAGCGCTCGCTCTGGTCGTAAAGCTGGTCGCGCAGGCGCAGCAGCCAGCGGCTGTCGCAGCCGCCAACCAGCGCCTTGTGGAAGGCCGCATGCGCGGTCGCCCATTCGTCGCTCGAATGCACCGGATGGTCCGGTGTGTGCTCTGGCGTTCGCGACAGCCGGTGCAGGGCCGCGACCAGCTGCGATTCCCAGGCGACGTCGCCGACCTCGATGGCGCGGCGGATGCACAGCGTTTCGATCTGGATGCGCGTCTTGGTGAGGTCGACCAGATCCTCGGCCGAGATCGGCGCGGCGCGGAAGCCGCGTTGCGGTTCGGCCACGACAAGGCCCTCGGACGTCAGCCGCGACAGCGCCTCGCGGATGGCGCCGAGGCTGACGGACAGCCTGTCGCACAGTTCCTGCACCTTGAGCCGGCTGCCCGGTGCGATGCGGCACGACAAAAGGTCGGCGCGCAAATCCTCATACGCGCCCTGGGTGAGATTGATCGAGCCTTCCCTAGCCATTGGTTCGCCCGCGGCCGAATCTGTCCATCGAATGCCCTCATACATTATCCCAGGCAGGAATCAGAATGCAAAATAATATATTCTATGTTGACAGATATATAATTTCTGAACAAAGTCCAGCCTTCACAAGCGAGGATGTGGCCAGTGCGATTTGCAGCCTATAAATCGCCGCGGGGACCCGGACTGGCAATCGCATTGTCGGCAGGTGAGTTCCGCGGCATCGACGAAAGCGATGCGATGTTTCCCGGACGACTGGAGGAACTCATCGCCGAGGGCACGCAGGCGCTGCAGGCGGCAGGCGAGCGGCTGGCCAGCGGACGGCGGATCGATCCTCAAGCGGTCGAGTGGCTGCCGCCGCTATCGGCACCGGGCAAGATCATCTGCGTCGGCCTCAACTATGTCGACCATTCAATCGAGAGCGGCTTCGTGCCGCCGAATTATCCGACCTTGTTCGCCCGCTTCTCGACCAGCCTGATCGGGCATGGCGCGGCCATCCGCCGTCCGGAGGCCTCGATCCAGCTCGACTACGAGGGCGAGATGGTGGCGATCATCGGCAAGGCCGGCCGCCACATTGCCCCTGGCAAGGCACTGAGCCATGTCGCCGGCTACTCCATCTTCAACGACGCCTCGATCCGCGACTTCCAGACCAAGTCGCCGCAGTGGACCGTCGGCAAGAATTTCGACGGCACTGGCTCCTTCGGGCCGATCTTCGTGACGGCAGACGAATTGCCGCCGGGCGGCAAGGGGCTGCGCATCCAGACGCGCCTCAACGGCGAGGTCGTCCAGAACGCCTCGACCAGCGACATGATCTTCGATGTCGCCTCGCTGATCTCGATCATCAGTGAAGCGATCACACTCGAGCCGGGCGATATCCTCGTCACCGGCACGCCGTCCGGCGTCGGCATGGCGCGCAAGCCGCAGCTGTTCATGAAACATGGCGACGTCTGCGAAGTGGAATTGGAAGACGTCGGCATCCTGTCCAATGTCGTTGCCGACGACGTCATTACTGCGCAAGCCGTCAACCAATAACCCCGCCAACTCCGAAAGGACGATGTCATGACAAGAGTGATGTTTCGAAATGCCATGATTTGGGATGGCACCGGCGCCGATGCCTTTCCAGCCGATCTGCTGGTCGAGAATGGCCGCATCGTCACCATTGCGCGCACGCCCGGCCAATTGTCCGGTGACAGCGCGACGACGATCGAATGCCGCGGCATGACGCTGATGCCGGGCCTTGTCGAAGGCCACGCCCACATCTCCTTCGGCGGCGCGATCAAGGATTCCGACCTTGGCCTGATTCCGCCAGAGGAGCATCTTCTGCTGACCATGCGCAATGCCAAGACATTGCTCGACCATGGCTTCACCAGCGCCTACAGCGCCGCGACCTCGAAGCTCAGGCTAGACATCGTCATCCGCAACGAAATCAATGCCGGCCGCTTGCCGGGACCGCGCATGCGCGCCGGCAGTCCGGAAATCACCGTAACCGGCGGCCTCGGCGACGAGCGCCAGCAGCACATGTATCACGAGAGCTTCGGCATGATCGCCGACGGCGTCGAGGAGATCACCAAGGCGGTGCGCCTGTGCTGCCGCGAAGGCGCCGACAACATCAAGATCAACATTTCCGGCGATGATCTGAGCCCCGCGGCGCATGGCGGCCTGACCGTGATGAGCGAAGCCGAAGTGATGACGGCGGTGTCGGTGGCGCGACTTCGGCAAGAAGATCAACTGCCATGCCCGCGCCGCAGGTTCGGTGAAGCGCGCGGTGAAGTGCGGCGTCGACGTCATCTATCACTGCGAATCCGCCGACGAGGAAGCGCTCGATGCGCTGGAATCGGCCAAGGACCGCATCTTCGTCGGCCYGGCCATCGGCATCATCTACGGCACACTCTACGAGGGCGAGCCCTTCGGCTTCACCCACGAGATGGCGGTCAAGTTCGGCATGCAGCGCATCCTCGACGACAGCCGCAAGGTATACACCGAATTGCGCAAGCGCGGCGTGCGCGCACTGATCGGTGGCGACTATGGTTTCGCGCAGACGCCGCAAGGCACCAACGCGCGCGACCTCAAGCATTTCGTCGACCTGCTCGGCTATTCGCCGAGCGAGGCGCTGCAATGCGGCACGCGGCTCGGCGGCCAGGTGATGGGGCTCGGCGACGAGCTCGGCATGGTCAAGGAAGGCTTCATCGCCGACCTGCTGCTGGTCAATGGCGACCCACTGAAGGACCTCGACATGATGGTGCATGAGAAGAACCTTGTCGTCATCATGAAGGACGGCGAGCTCTACAAGGACCAGTCGGCCTCGGTCGCCGCGCAGCGCCAAGCAGCGTAGGCATCATGCAGCCCGCGGTTCCGATCGATGTCGACGAGACAAGCGGCATCTGGCGGACCGACGGGCTGCCCATGGTCTACCTGCCCAGGCACTTCCTGGTTAACAATCATCTCGCGGTCGAGGCAGCCCTCGGGCGCGACGCCTATCGCGCCATCCTGCGCACCGCGACGGCAAAGTCCGCCATCGAATGGTGCGAGGCGCAGGTGCAGGGCAAGGGCCTCGATCCGGAGGCGACGTTCCGCCATTATTTCCAGCGCCTGTCGCAGCGCGGCTGGGGCCAGTTCTCGATCGACACGCTGGATGTGGGCGGGCGCTTCGGCAGCATCAGCCTGAGGAATTCGATCTTCGCGCTGGAGGCCGGGCAGGGGCCAGGCCAGCGCGTCTGCTACATGTTCGAGGGTTTTGTCACCGGCGCCTTCTCGTTCCTGCTCGGTCTTGCGGCACCGACGCAAGTCGAATGCGAGGAGACATACTGCGCCTGTGATGGCCGGCACGACCATTGCCGGTTCGACTTCGCGGAAAGGCGTCCTGCCTGAGGCGCGCTACGGCCGGATGAGGGTCAGGGACCGTGGGGGCCGCACAGGTCGAGCGTCCATTGGATGGTTCGGCAATAGTCGCCGGCGTAGCCGTCGTAACTGCCGTAGCCATTGTAGTAGCCGTCTATCCAGCCATCATCGCCGACCCGATCGTCGCCGGTCCAACCGCCGCTGACCCACCCGCCGCGGTGCCCATGTCCACCACGCACAGCGTGTCGATGCGCGCCACCGTGATGGGCAGCAGTGTGGTGGACACTATGGTGCCTCACGACCGCGGCATTGGCGTCGGTGGTCAACGGGATCGCGCTCGTGGCCAACGCCAGTACGATGGAAGTGATGAATGCTATTTGCCTTTTCATGAGGATGCCTCCTGTTCATGCGAGACATACATGGGGAGGAAAACGACCTCTCACTCGACACGTTCCTTCACGAAATCGGGACGACATTCGCTGAAACGCAAATGAACCGGAAAACTCCACGCAACGGCCGTTTGCCAATGTCCTCGCAGGGATAGCCGCGGTCAAGATTTGTTGACCTCCATCAAGCCCAAATTGACTACCGCTTGCCTTTTTGTCGGACCATAAGACAGGCCGTGCGGTCAGGTCTCGGCTGGCTGGCGCGCACAAGGCAATCTTGCCTTTGAACGCGGATGCGCCAGCTTGGGCTGCAACATATAGCCGCCTGCATGACGGAATTGGCCACAGCATTGGAACAGCCTCAATTTGCCACCGAGCGCGACCCGAGGTTGAGGCTAATCATTCCGATCATCGTCGCCATCGCGTTTCTGATGGAGCAGCTCGATTCCACCATCATCACCACCGCGATCCCGGCCATCGCGCGCAGCCTCGACACGACACCGGTCAGGCTGAACCTGGCGATCACCACCTACATCCTGACCTTGGCCGTGTTCATCCCCGTCAGCGGCTGGTTCGCGGACAGGTTCGGCGCACGAAGAGTATTCGCGCTGGCGCTTTTCACCTTCACCCTTGGTTCGGCGCTGTGCGGCATCGCCAGCAGTTTCGGCATGCTGCTGGCGATGCGCGCGCTGCAGGGGCTGGGCGGTGCCATGATGACGCCCGTCGGGCGGCTGATCCTGCTGCGCAGCTTTCCGCGCAGCGGCTTGATCACCGCCATGACGTACATGACCTTGCCCGCCATCATGGGACCTGTCATCGGGCCGCTGCTCGGCGGCCTGTTGACCACATATGCCTCGTGGCGCTGGATATTCTATGTCAACGTGCCGTTCGGCTGCCTTGGCATTGCCGCTGCGCTGCGCTTTGTCGACGATTTCCATGAGGAAGCGGTGCAACGTTTCGACTTCGCCGGATTCCTGATGGTGGGATGCGGCGTCGCACTGCTGCAATTCGGGCTGGAAAGCATCGGCCGGCCGATCATCCCTGTCTCGGCGACAGTGCTGGTGCTGGCAGCGGCGGTCCTGCTGCTGCTCGCGTTCGGGCGCTATGCGCGCCGCGTCGTCGCGCCGGCAGTTGACCTGACGCTGTTTCGGTTTCGCTCGTTCTGGGTCGGTACGCTGGCCGGCGGCTTGTGCCGTGTCGGCCTCAACGGCGTGCCGTTCCTGTTGCCGCTGATGCTGCAGGTCGGCTTTGGCATGAGCCCGGTTACCTCCGGCTCGCTGACATTCGTCGGCAGCTTCGGCGCCTTGCTCATTCGGCCGCTGCTGTCGCCGCTGTTGCGGCGCTTCGGTTTCAATGTCGTGCTGATCGGCAGTGCGCTTGTCGGCTCCGCCGCTGTGGCGGGCTTCGCCCTGATCGGCGTCGACACGCCACACTGGATGATCGGCCTCTACGTCTTCGTGTTCGGCATCATCCGGTCGGCGCAGTTCATGACCTCCAACACGCTGTCCTACGCCGACCTGCCGGCGGACAAATTGAGCCGCGCCACCAGCCTCGGCGGCGTCCTGCAGCAGCTCAGCGTTTCGCTCGGCGTTTCAATCGCCGCTATGGTGCTGGGTCTGGTTGCCGGGGAAACCCACATCGTGACACCGGGGCGCTTTCATCAGGTGTTCCTGCTGACCGCGATCATCCCGCTGCTGTCCATTCCCGGCTTCCTGTATCTGCGCGCCGAGGACGGCGTGCAGGTCAGCGGCCACGTTCGCAAGGACAATTCTCGCAAATAGGGCGACGAAAGTTATGGCCTAGCATCGCGCGCGTATACGGGCATACTTGCATCCACATAGGGAACCATCGTTAGGTGCCCTGAACTTCAGCTCTCCGCCGGCTTGCGTTCGACGATGTAGATGTGGTCGGCCGCCAGCACCACTTCGCCGCGCTGGTTGATCACTTCGCAGCGCTCGATGACCCGTCCCGAAGCCGGCCGCTTGGGATCGTCTTCCTTGGCCGCGATGGTGGTGCGCGTCCGGATCGTGTCGCCGATGAACACCGGCTTGATGAAGCGCAGCCGGTCGTAACCATAGGAAAAGGCGACAGGATTGACGACGGTCGCCGTCAGCCCGATGCCGATCGAGAACACCAGCGTGCCATGCGCGATGCGCTGGCCGAATGGCGTCGTCTTCATGAACTCGGCGTCCATGTGATGCGGGAAGAAATCGCCGGTGTGGCCGGCATGGACGACAAAGTCGGTTTCGGTGATGGTGCGGCCGCTGGTGAGGCGCGACGCTCCGATCTCGTAGTCCTCGAAATACTGGATCTGTTCCATCAGGGTCTTTCCGCGATCGGTGTCGCCGGTGCCGCACTCGATTGATAGGCCGCCTCGACCAGCGCCATCGTGCTCCAGGCATCCTCGACCGGACTGATCAGCTTCGCGTCTTCGCCGGCTGCAAAACGCTGGACATTGGCCATGCGGCCGACGAAGGCATCGGGAAACCACTCGCCGGCCAAGGGTACCGCGACCCAGTCCGTCCCGCCTTTCGGATAGATTTCCAGCACATCCGGTTCACCGCGCGGATAATCGAGGTTGAGGCCAAGCTTGAGAAAGGCAGCGCCCTCGGTGCCGCAGATGCGGAACTCGCAGGCCTGGTGCCGGCGGCCGAACTTGTGGTCATGGTTGATCGACAGCGCACAGCGCACGGTGTTGCCGTAGTCGAGAATGGCGCTGGTGCGCGTCTGCGCCACCGCATGGTTGGGATGGCCGAGCGTCTTGGCGTGCACGCCTCGGGGGTCACCGAGCAACTGCCGGATCAGGTCGAGATAGTGGATCGAATGCATGGCGATCTCGACGCGTGGCGCCTTGAGCAGGAATTCCCACAGTTCCCACGGCGTCGCCAGCGCCAGCCAGGCGTCGAAGTCGACGATCTCGCCGAGCCAGCCCTTGGCGATGGCGTCCTTGAGCGCCAGCATCATCGGCGCGAAGCGCAGCTGGAAGTTCACCGCTGCCTGAAGCTTTTTGGCGCGGCAGATTTCGAGGATCGTGGTTGCTTCAGTGAGGTTGCTGCCCATTGGCTTCTGGATCAGCGCCACCGCGCCGTCAGGCAAGGATTTCAGCACATCGGCATGGCGGGAGGGCGGCGTCGCGAGGTCGAAGATCGCGCCCTTGACGGCGGCAGCCTCCTCGGCGGAACGAAAGGCTGTCACACCCCATTGGGTGGCCAGTTTTTCAGCTCGAGCATGATCGGGATCGTAAAGCCCGGCGATCGGGAAGCCGGMCTTCCTGAAGGCCGGGAAATGCGCGTCGCCGACGATCGACCCGGCGCCGAAGGTGACGATCGGCCGGGGCGTCGAAGGTCTGGGCCAGGACTGGGCGAGTGAGGCAGGGTCGAAACCGCCTTCAATCATGATGGAAGACCTCGTCCATCGCTGCCCACCATTCGCCTTCCCCGCGCGTCGCCAGCGGTTCCTGGCAAGGCATGCAAACAGCCCACCATTCCTGCGTCTTCGGGTCGGCCGCCATCTTGGCCATGTCGGCCGTGTAGTCGGTGCCGTGATATTCGAACGTGCTGAACAGCAGGTTCTCCGGCCGCTTCAGGTAGATCGAGTAGTTCTTGATGTTGCAGGCCGAGATCATGGTCAGCACGTCCGGCCAGACGGCGGCATGAAGGCGGACATACTCCTCGACCTTTTCCGGCTTCAGGCCCAGAACCATCCCCATCCGCTGCATATCAGTCTCCTATCCGGTGATCGCCGTGGTGAATTCGGCGATGCTCATGGCCTTGACCGCGTCCCAGTCCCAATCGATGCCGATGCCCGGTTCGTCGGGCGCCAGCGCCTGGCCATCCTCGATGCGCATATGCTTGCCGGTCAACTGGTCGAGCTGCGGAATGTACTCGACATAGCGTCCGTTCTGAACTGCGCAGGCCAGGCTGACATGCAGTTCCATCAGGAAATGCGGGCAGACCGGAATGTCGAAGGCCTCCGCTGCATGGGCGATCTTGAGCCAGGGCGTGATGCCGCCGATGCGGCCGACATCGACCTGGACGATCGAACAGGCGCCTTTCTGCATGTATTCGCGGAAATGGCGGATGGAATAGAGCGACTCGCCGATGGCGATCGGCGTCGGCGTCGAGTTCGACAACCGCACGTGCCCGTCGATATCGTCGGCCGGCAGCGGCTCCTCGATCCAGGCGAGATCGAGCTCGCGCAGCCTGGCCGCGCGCCGGATCGCCTCGTCGACAGAGAACCCCTGATTGGCGTCGGTCATGATCTCGTAGCCGTCGCCCACCGCCCTGCGCACCGCAGACAGGCGGGCGAGATCCTCCGAGCCGTGCGGCCTGCCGATCTTCACTTTTGATCCGCGAAAGCCCTTGGCCTTGGCGGCCAGCGCATCGTCGACCAGCGCCTGCGTCTCGATGTGCAGCCAGCCGCCTTCGGTCGTGTAGAGCGGGCAGCGATCCTTGGCGCCGCCGGCCAGCTTCCACAACGGCAGGTTCTGCTTCTTCGCCCGCAGGTCCCACAGCGCCGTGTCGATCGCGGCGATCGCGATGGCGGTGATCGCGCCGATCGTGGTGGCGTGGGTGGCAAATTCGAGATCGTGCCAGATCGCCTCGATCATGTCGGGGTCGCGGCCGATCAGGCGCGGTGCCAGATGGTCGGACAAGAGCCGCATCACCGACGAGCCGCCGGTGCCGATCGTATAGCTGTAACCGGTGCCGACCGCGCCGTCGGAATCGGTGATCGTCACGATGGGCGTTTCCTGGCTGACGAAGCTCTGGATGGCGTCGGTGCGCTTGACCTTGGGCACAAGGTCCACCATCCGCAGTTCGACTTTCTCGATTCTGGCCATGTCGTCAGCTCCGCAATGTCTTCCCGGTGTCGGCGGCAAACAGATGTGCCTGCGACATGTCGAAACTCATGGCGATCCGCTCGCCGGATTTCAGCGGCCTCGGGTTCAGCATGCGCGACACCCAGTCAGTGCCGTTGAATTCGACGAACACCAGCGTCTCGTTGCCGAGCGGCTCGGTGACGGTGATCGGCAGCTCGATCTGGTGGACGTCGGCGGCGCCGCCGGAACTGATGCCATGGCCGGTCGGATAGATATCGTCAGGCCGCAGCCCGAACACCACCTTGTCGCCGGTGGCGACATTGGACTTGAACTGGCCAGGCAGCGGCAGTTTTTCACCGCTGGCGAAAACCATCTGGCCACCATCGATCGTGGCTTCGTGCAGGTTCATGGGCGGCGAGCCGATGAAGCCGGCGACGAAGCGCGTCGCCGGCCGCCGGAAGACCTCGTCGGGCGTTCCGACCTGTTCGATGTAACCGTCGCGCATGATGACGATGCGGTCGGCAAGCGTCATCGCCTCGACCTGGTCATGGGTGACATAGATCACCGTCGACTGCACCTTGGCATGCAGCTTCTTGATTTCGGTGCGCATCTGCGTGCGCAGCTTGGCGTCGAGGTTGGAGAGCGGCTCGTCGAACAGGAAGACGTCGGGATCGCGCACGATGGCGCGGCCCATGGCAACGCGCTGGCGCTGGCCACCGGACAGTTGCGACGGGCGGCGGTCGAGCAGCGTGTCGAGGCCGAGGATGGCCGAGGCCTCGGCGACGCGTCGGTCCATGTCGTCCTTGGCCGCACCGGCGATCTTCAGGGAGAAGCCAAGATTCTCGCGCACCGTCATATGCGGATAGAGCGCATACGACTGGAACACCATCGAGATATTGCGCGAGCGCGGCGGCAGGTCGTTGACGATGCGGCCACCAATCTCGATCGAACCGGCGCTGATCTCCTCCAGCCCGGCGATCATGCGCAGCGTCGTCGACTTGCCGCAGCCGGAGGGGCCGACCAGCGCGATGAATTCGCGGTCGGCGATATCGAGATCGATACCGTGCACGATCCCGACATTGCCATAGCGCTTGGTCAGCTTGGTGAGGGAAACGGTTGCCATGGGTCAGCCTTTCACCGCGCCGGAGGTCAGGCCGCCGACAAGGTGTTTCTGGACGATGTAGGTGAGGGTGAGCGCCGGAATGATCATCACCACGGCGAGCGCGCACATGCCGCGCCAGTCGATGGTGAACTCAGCCGTGTAGTCGAGCAGGCCGACCGGCAGCGTCTTGGCGCTCACCGAGCGGGTCAGCTGCGAAGCCAGCGCGAATTCATTCCAGCAGGTCAGGAAGGCGAAGATGGCGGCCGACGCGATGCCCGGCCCGGCGAGCGGGAACTCGACCTGCCAGAACGCCTGCCAGCGCGTGCAGCCGTCGATCTGCGCCGCTTCAGCGAGGTCCTTCGGCACCTGGCGGAAGAAGCCGTCGATCAGCCAGATCGTGAACGGCACGTTGAGCGCGACATAGGCAAGGATCAGTCCGAAATGCGTGTCGATGATGCCGAGCCGCACATAGAGGAAGAACAGCGGCAGCGACAGCGCGATGCCTGGCACCGTCCGCGTCAGCATCAGGCCGAGGAAGACGCTCGACTTTCCGCGGAAGCGGTAGCGCGCAAACGCATAGCCGCCGGCCATGCCGATGGCCACCGCAATGATCGTCGACGTCACCGAGATGATCAGCGAGTTGCGGAAATACTCGATCACCGGGATGCCGCCCCTGCCGATGCCGCTGAACATGGCGACATAGGCGTCGAACGAGATCTCCTGCGGGATCCACACTGGCGGCTTGGCCATGATCTCGACGGTCGGCCGCAGCGACGACAACACGATCCACAGACCGGGTAGGCAGATGGTCAGCATCGCCAGGAACAGGCCGATGCGGTAGACGATGCCTGTGAGCCGGCGCTTCAAGCGGGCGGAAGAATTCTCGTCCATCTTCACCACTCCGCACCGATCTGCGTGCGCGCCGCGGCGAGCTTGTTGAAGAAATAGACCGTGAAGGCGATCGACAGCAGGATCGAGAAATAGGCCATGGCGTTGGCCATGCCCATGCGGCCGTCGCTATAGGCGGTGCGCGCCACCAGCGTCCACAAAAGCTCGGTGCGGCCCGCAGGTCCGCCATCGGTCATGATCTTGACGATGTCGTAGGCGCGCGCCACGTCGAGCGAGCGGATGGTCATGGCGATGTAGGCGAAGGGCATGACGAACGGCCACGTCACATAGCGGAATGTCTGCCATGGCGTGCAGCCGTCGACGCGTGCCGCCTCGATCGGTTCCTTGGGCATGGCGAGCAGGCCGGCCAGGATCAGGATGGCGAAGATCGCGGTCGACGACCAGATTTCGGCGATCGAAATGGCGATGAAGGCGAGATGGCTCTCGATCAGCCACGGTATCGCGTCCTGCGTGACGCTGAGCGACTGCAAGGCATTGTTCACGAGGCCGATATTGTCGTTGAACATGAATTTGAATTGGAAGCCGACCAGGATCGGCGAGAACATCATCGGAAACATCATCAGCGTGCGCAGGATGCGCTGGCCGCGCGTCGCCTTCTCGACCAGCATCGCCAAGCCGAGGCCAAGCAGCATTTCGAGATTGAGCGCGATCGTCAGCAGCAGCACGGTGCGGCCGAACGCCCACCAGAAATCGGTGTTGGACAGGATCGAAAGATAATTCCGGAAGCCGATGAAGACGAAGAAAGTCTCGGGCCGCGTCAGGCGGAAAGGCGTGAAGCTGGAATAGAGCGACAAAAGCAGCGGCACCACGACAACCGCCACCAGCACGATGACAGCCGGAAGCAGCAGCAGGAATGGCGGGGATGGCTTGAAGCCCTTCATCAGGATCCTGTGGGGTGTTGCATTCAACTATCGGTGCCTCTTCTTCGTCGAGGCCCGGACCGGGGAACGGAAGGCTATCATGGATCGGTCAGCACACTCGCCCCGGCAAGGCGCGATCGCCTCCCCCATCGCTGATGGGGGAGGCCGTCTTGGGAGCAGTCGCTAGAGCTTGCCGGCGTCCTGGAGGATCTGCGTCGCCTTGGCGGCGGCCTCATCCAGTGCCTGCTTGGAAGTCTTGTCGCCGAGGATCGCCGCCTGCAGCTCGGGATAGACGGCGTTCGAGATCTCGATCCACTCAGGCGTCTGCGGCACGGCAAAGGCGTGCGTGGCTTCTTCCTGGAAGGCGGCAAGGACCTCCTTCTTGTAAGGGTCGTTTGCCGCTTGCTGCAGGTCCCAGTCCCAGACCGCGGTGCGGGTCGGCAACGGACCAGCGGCGGCCTCGAGCTTCTGGCTGTCCTCGTTGGTCAGCCACCACACCAGGGACGCCGCGGCCTCCTTGTTGGGGCAGTTCTCGGTCACCGAGAAGCCGTGGAAGCCGGACCAGCCGGTGCGCTTGCCCGACGAGCCCTTCGGCGCAACCTTGACGCCGACATTGCCGGCGACTTTCGACGACTTCGGGTCGTTGAAAAAGCCGGCCCAGCCCGGCCAGTCGAGGTTGATGGCGACGGTGCCTGAAGCAAAACCCTGTCCAAGGTCGTCCCACAGATAGTTGGTGGTTCCGGCGGGCACGGCCTTGGCCTTGTAGAGGTTGACGAACCAGTCGAGCGCCCTGATGCCGGCTTCGGAGTTGAAGACCGGCTTGCCGTCCTTGTCGAGATACTCGCCGCCTTCGGCGACCACCATCTCGTAGAAACGGCCATTGATCGCCTCTTCCTTGCCGGCGAACTGGGTGCCGTAGAAATTGGGCGGCTTGGCGAAGAACTCGGCCTGGTCGGTGACTTCCTTCCAGGTGTCCGGCGGCACCAGATCATAGCCGTACTTGGCCTTGAACTTGGTCTTGTTGTCGGCGTTCTCGTACAGGCTCTTCTGGTAGTAGAGCGCCGAAACGTCGAACTGCGCGCGGGGCAGCATCTCCAGCTTGCCGTCGATGGTTGCCGACTTGATCGTCGAAGGCACGAAGGCGTCGATCTCTGCCTTGGGCAAGAGCTTGCTGAGGTCGGTGTAGAGGCTCGTATACTGCGGCGCGAACGACGAATGGTTCCAGCCGACGCACCAGTTGGTGCTGCCCGAGGCGATGTCGGACTTGAGCTCCTTGTCGATGTCGAAGCCGTTCTTCTTGGTCAGGATGTTGACCTTGGCGCCGGTCAGCTTCTCCCATTCGGGGATGCGCTCATAGAGTTTTTCATATTGCTGGCCGCCGATCAGCTTGGCGTCGATGGTGACGCCTTCGAACTTGCCGGGCAGGTCGCCGGCAAGGGCAGCGCCTGCACCGAATGCAAGCAACAATGCGCCGGCGGACACGCCGGAAAGCAATCTGTTCATTGGTATCCTCCCTTGGTGCGCCTCACCGGCGACCGCAACTCGTCTGATGACAAGAAGTGCTACATTCATATACAAACAAAACATTCACGGGTACGTCAAGGCGAAAATTGTTTCCGTCGGCTGCGTTCCTGCGTATATGAAGAATCGAATTCACTGGAGAGATGCGCCATGGATGACAGCGAAGACGAGCGCTATCGCGCGCCTGCGCTCGACAAGGGGCTCGACATCCTCGAACTGCTGGCCGGCGTGGACGGCGGCCTGACGCAAGCCGAAATCGCCAAGAAACTCGACCGCAGCCCCAACGAATTCTACCGCATGCTCGACCGGCTGGTGCGGCGCGGCTATGTCACCCGGCTGGATGGCGACCGCTATTCGCTGACGCTGAAGTTGTTTGGCCTGGCGCAACTGCATGCGCCGGTGCGGCGGCTGGTTTCCTACGCAACGCCGCTGATGCGCGAGCTGGCAGAGACATCGCAGCAGGCCAACCAACTCGTTGTTTTTGATCGTGGTTCCGCCGTCGTGATCGCCCAGCAGGAGGCACCGAACTACTGGGGAATCTCGATCCGCGTCGGCTCGCACATCAGCCTGTTCGACACCGGCTCGGGCCATGTGTTGCTCGCCTTCCGCTCCCAGGAAGAGCGGCAGATGATGATTTCCGAGCACGTCCGCAGCACCGACAAGACCGCGCAATCGGCCGAGTTCTTCGCCCGGCTCGACCAGATCCGCGACCGTGGTTACGAGATGATGGCTTCGATGCAGACCGCCGGTGTCTTCAACCTGTCGGCACCGGTGCGCAGTTCCGACGGCAAGGCGATCGCGGCACTGTCGATTCCCTACATCACCGTCGTCAACGCGCCCTCCGCGCCTGACATCACCAGGACCATCGAACTGTTGCTGGTCACGGCCGAAAAGCTGTCGCACCTGGCCGGATCGGCGGTCGGATCGTCGACATGAATTCTTATTTGAATGAAGAATTCCTCCGTGAGATGATCTGACGACCCAAGAGGAGGAGCTACAGTGATCGTCGATACCCATCTGCATCTCATCGATCGTTCGGTGCTGCGCTATCCCTGGCTTGCCGGCGTGCCGGCGCTTGACCGCGATTTTTCCTATGAGGAATACGCCGTGGAGGCCCACCGCGTCGGCGTCGGGCGCGTGCTGCATATGGAGGTCGACGTCGATCCGGCGGACATCGAAGCCGAGACCACTCGTGTCGAAAAGTTGTCGATGCAGCCCGGCAGCATGCTGGCCGGTGCGATCGCGTCCTGCCGGCCGGAACAAGCAGACTTTGCCGCCTATCTCGAGCGGCAGCGGACAGATCCCTTCGTCAAGGGTTTCCGCCGCGTCCTCCATGTCGTGCCCGACGATCTCTCGGACGGCGCGCTGTTTCTGGACAACATCAAGCGGCTTGGCGGCACCGGCCTGACCTTCGATCTGGTCGTGCTGCCGCACCAGATTCCCAAGGCGATCGCGCTTGCCGACCTGGCGCCAGATGTCCAGTTCGTGCTCGACCATTGCGGTGTCCCCGATATCAAGGGCAGTGGCGAACATCCATGGCGCGAACACGTGAGCGAGATCGCGCGCCGCCCGAATGTCATGGCCAAGATTTCCGGCGTCGTCGCCTATGCCGATCCCGGCAGTTGGACAGCCGGGACGCTACGGCCCTATGTCGAACACACCATCGATGCGTTCGGCTGGGACCGCGTCGTCTGGGGCAGCGATTGGCCGGTCTGCACGCTTGGCGGCGGCCTCTCGACCTGGGTGGCCGCGACCCATGCGCTGCTTTCAGGCTGCAGCGTCGATGAACGCGACAGGCTCTTGTTCGCGAATGCCCGCAAGCTGTGGCGGCTCGACTAGCTGGGTTCGTTCGTTCTCGCCGCAGCGCGGGACACCTGCACCGGAACACTTTCTCGGAACAGGCGATTGAGATCGGCAACGACCTGACCAGCCCGGTGCCTGGATGTCAGGCCGGCGACGATGCGGTCGGACGCCGCCTGCTGGAACGCCATGTAGCCGTCATGGCGCGGCCGCACCCATGAGCCATCCAGCGTCACGCGCGTATCGCGATAAAAGTTGCCGGTCGCGGCGTTGACCATCTGATCTTCCCACGCCGCGGCATGGCCGGGCTGGCCGCCCGCGGCGGCATAGGCACCGCGCTGGACATCGCCGCTGGCGACCCAGTAGGCGAAGTCGATCGCTGCATCCTTTGCCTTGGAGAAGGCTGAAACCGCTATGCCGGTGCCGCCAAGCGCCGAACCGATGGGGCCGCAGGAACCGATGACCGGGATATCGGCGAAGGCCAGGCGGTGCGTGCGGAACCCAGCCGTCGCATAGGAGACGTAACCATAGATCAGCGGCGCGCAGACGATGCGGGAATCGGCTTCTACCATGCGCTCCGAGACGGCGATCGGATCCATCTCGAAGCAAGTCGGGTCGACCAGTGCCGCGATCTCGCGCATAGCCTCGAAGACGTCGCTGCCGGTCTCAATGTCGATGAGATCGTGGGAGGGATCGGTCGCGCAGGCATGACCGAGATTGCCGGCAAGCGTGTAGAAGACCATCAGCGAATGGGGCGGCCGCAACGGCAACAGCACGCGGCCTTGCCGGGCGAGATCGAGCACCTCGCTCCAACGCGATGGCGGCGCATCGAGTGCATCCGGCCGCCAGGCCTGGACCTGTGTTGCCGCGTCGATCGGGAACGCCCACTGCCGTCCCTGCCAGCTGTAGCTCGGATAGGATTTTCCGACGCTGCCCGAGGCAAGGGCCGCGCGCTCCGCCTCGCGGCCGGTGAGGTCGAGCGGCTCGAGGCAGCGCTCCGCCGTGATCTGGCCGACATGCGGATGATCGATGACGATGAGGTCATAGGCCCGCGCCAGTTCCTCGACCGGGAAGGACTCGAAATCCTGCAGCGAGCGCTTGTCCCATTCGATGGCAACGCCGGTCGTCTGCTTCCACAGCGACGAGCAGGCGACCATCGGATCGTAGCCGCGCGGATGGCTCCAGGTCATGCCCCTGAGGACGGGCACGGGCGTGGGCTCGCTCACAGCCCGAACTCATCGCGGATTGCAGCACTGTGCTCGCCAATGCGCGGTGCCGCCCGTTCGACCTTGGCTCTGACACCGTCGACCCTGAGCGGCGAACTGGTGGTGAGGATCGAGACGTCGTCCTCGCGCGTCACCGTCTGCAGCATGTCGAGCGACTGGAACCCTTCGCTCGCCAGCATTTCCGGCCAGGTCAGCACCTTGGCGCACCAAATGTCGGCCGGCTCCAGGATACCAAGCCACTCGTCGATGGTTTTGGTGGCGATCCTTTGCGCGATGATCGCCTTGATGTCGTCGCGCGCCGTGAACCAGGATGCCGGTTTGTCGCGATAGGGCTCCAGTTCGCCAAGTGACAGCAGGTCGGCCAGCTTGGGGATCGGCGTCATGGCGATGGCGAGGTAACCGTCCTTGGCCGGGTAAACGCCGTAAGGCGCCGAGAGATAGGCATGCGCGCTGCGGAAGCTGGAGCGCCGCGGCAAGCGACGGCCGTCGTTGAGATGCGTGGTCAGCACCTCGAACTGGAAATCGACCAGCGCTTCCAGCAGGCTGGTTTCGATATGGCTTCCCTGGCCGGTGATGCCGCGCCGCACAAGTGCTGCCAGGATGCCTTGCGCGCAGGCGGCACCGGCCAGCATGTCGCCGATGGCGAGCCCGAACGGCACCGGGCCCTGGTCCTCGTCGCCGTTCAGCCACATCACACCGGAGCGCGACTGTGCCAAAAGGTCCTGGCCCGGGCGCTTGACCCATGGGCCTTCTTCGCCATAGCCGCTGATCGAGGCGTAGACCAGGCGCGGGTTGATCTTGCGGACGGCCTCGTAGTCGAAGCCGAGCCGCTCGATGACGCCCGGCCGGAAATTTTGGATCAGCACATCGGCCTTGGCCAGCAGGCCGCGCAGCGTCTTGAGGTCGGCCTCGTTCTTGAGGTCGATGGCAAAACTTTCCTTGGCCCGGTTGATGGCATGGAAGATCGTGGAATCGCCGCCGATCTCGGTGTCGCTGAGATAGAGCCGGCGCGACAGGTCGCCGCCATCCGGACGCTCGATCTTGATGACGCGGGCGCCGAGGTCGAGCAGCCTGAGCGAGCAATAAGGCCCGGACAGGAACTGGCTCATGTCGACGACGACGAGACCGGTAAGCGGCAATTCGGCTGCTGCCGGCATCGCTATTTCTCCGTCTTGCCGACAAAGTCGGCCGGGTTGCGGTACTTCACCGTCTGCAGATGCTCGCAGTAGAGAACGAGTTCGCCTTCGCCCTTGAACACCTCGTAGCTGGCGCGGATCAGCCCCATCTCCTTGTAGCGCGGCTTCTTGTCGAGGTTGGAGCGGATCGAATAAATCGTGTCGCCAATGAAGACAGGCTTTATGAAACGCAGTCTGTCGTAACCATAGGAAAAGGCATTGATGCAATTGGTGGCGACCAGCCCGAGGCCAGCCGAGAATACGAAAGCGCCGGCGATCAGCCGCTTGCCGAAAATGCCTTCCGTCTCGGCAAACATCTGGTCCTGCACATAGGGGTGGATGTCGAGCACCAGGGTGTTGAACAGGTGGCTGTCGCCTTCCGCCATGGTGCGCCGCAACGAGCGGATTTTTTGGCCCACCGGCCAGTCCTCATAGAACCAGTTTTCGGCGTTCCAAACCGGCAGGGCGGCGTGCTCCTCAGGCATGTTGGCGGGGTGCGTCGAGGCGACGCCGACGGTGGGCGCGAAACCGTTCATGGTCGGCTCCGCCAGCCCTGTGGCGGGCACCGCAGAGGTGCTGGAGCACGCATCAAAGCGCCTGAAAGCACGACGTTTCCTCCGGTCAATCTTCTTTTGTAAATAGTATTTTCACATATGGGGCTACGTTGCAAGCATGAACAGGCGAAATCTAGGCCGTTCCCGCGCGCCGAAGCGCTGGCGGGCAGGGGAGCAAACAATGCGCAATGCCTGTCTGGTATTTATCGGCCGCTTGAATCGCGAGACGCCTGTATTCTCAGGGCGCGACACCGACATCGGCATGCTGACCGACGCCGGACGGGCCATCGAGATCGGCACGCCGATGTGCGTCAGGAACGTGCGCTGAACGCCCGCAACTACTGTCGAGGCCTCGGAACAAAACTGGCCGGGGCTCAAGCCTGTTGGATTGCCGAGAGCTTCCAGTTCGAGCCGTTCTCCCGCATGAATGTCCACAGCTCGGTCGTCTCTGTCGGATGCTCATCGTCGCCTTCGACGACCTTGCCGGTGGCACGTTGGCGCATCACGTCACGAGATTCGTAGCGCAGTGCGGCCGTGGCGTAGTCGCGGTCATCCTCGCGCCAGCTTTCCGCGATGTCGGCCTGCAGCAAAGTGATGTCCGATACGTCGTTCCTGAGACCCTTCTGGGCATTGTCGGCCAGCTCTTCGGACAGATAGGACACCATCTCGGGGGTCGTCGCCCGGCGTAGGGCGGCATGGTCTTCGCGCCCGAATGCTTCCTGGACGTCAGTCAACAGCTGCTGGAATGCGTCGAGGTCGGTCTGAGCCAGCGTGATCTCCTCGGAACCGGTGGCTGGAGAGCCTCCACCCGAACCGCCGCCAAAACCGGGAATTGTAAAGGAGCGTGCCGTGTCCGCCTGCTGCTGTACCGTTGCGCGGTTCTCAAATCTCGAAGCCTGGGCATTGGAAGATTGTGCATTGCCTGCACCGGCCAGTGCCGAGGCAGGGCCGCCCGCGGATTGCGACCGGAAGAAGCGAATGGCCAGCATGATTGCGCCACCTATGAGCAGGGCCTGAAGCAGGAAACCGAACATGCCGGCCAGGCCGCCGAAGCCTTGGCCGACGAGCAGGCCGATCAGGCCGCCGAGCAGCAGGCCGCGCATCATCGTTCCACCGAAGCCGCTCATGAAACCGGGCCTCTGCAGGCCAGCCTGCGGTTGCCGCACCGGAGTGTTCACGCCGGTGTTGGGCGTCATGGAACGCTCGACCGGAGCGGTCGGCGCTGGTGCCGTTCTGGTCGGCGGTGCCGATTGGAACGTACGCATGCCACGGCTGCCGAAACTGCCGCCGCGACGAGCCTCGGCATGCTCCATCGCGACCATGGAGAATGCAAGGACCAGCCCTGCAATCAGGGCGGCAAATCGGCTTGAGCGAGAAGTCATCGGGGGTGGCCTTTTTTCGATGTGGTTTCGGAAATTTTCAGCAAACGCCGGCCCGGATGCCGGGCATCATGCGGTCAATCGAACAACTCTTCGAAGAATGATTTCTTCCGCTTCGGATAGCGGTGGCCCTGCGAGCGGGAATAATCGTCATCGCGCCCTTGGCCCTGTTGCGGCTGGGAGAATGCTGCCGGCTGTGGCTGTTGCACAGGCGCAGCGTCCCTGCCGGAACGCTCGATGATCTTGTCGAGTTCGCCGCGATCAAGCCAGACGCCTCGGCACTGCGGACAATAATCGATCTCGATCCCCTGGCGTTCGCTCATCACGAGCGCGACGCGGCAGGAGGGGCAAACCAAACCAAGGAGGGAAGATGTCATCAGGGGCTCCAAACCAAAAAAGAATGAGCCCGCTTGACCGAAAAGAATGGAAACGGGCCCGTTATAGCGGTCCGACATCACAATCGCCAAGGAAGCGACAGTCAGAGGGGCCCGGCCCGCACAAGGCAATTAGGAATGCAGAGGCGCGCCTTCAAGGGATTGTTGCTCAAACCGTCACCACAATCTTTCCGAACTGCCGGTTCGATTCCAGGAAGCGATGCGCCTCGACGATCTGCTCGAACGGGAAAGTTCTGTCGATGATCGGCCTCAGCGCGCCGGTCCCCAGGCCTTCGAGGATGAACGCTTTGGCCGCTTCCAGCTTCGCCGGGTTGCCGGTGATCTCATGGACGAGATAACCGCGCAGCGTCAGCGTCTTGGCCAGCACGGCAAACAGCGGGAACGGCGTCGGCTCGCGGCTGAGGCCACCATATTCGATGAGAATGCCACCCCGCGACATCGCCGCCGTCAGCGGCTCGAAGATCGGGCCGCCGATCGCATCGAACACGACGCGCATACCTTGCGGCCCGGCGATTTCATCGAGCCGTGCGGCCAGATCCTCCTCGGTAGAGGCCACCACATAGGCCGCGCCGGCGTCGAGCAGGGCCTGCGCCTTGGCCGATGTCCGCGTCACCGCAATCGCGGTCGCTCCAACCCTGTTGGCGATCTGGATCGCTGCAAGCCCGACACTGCTCGATGCCGCGGTGACGACAACGAAATCTCCGCTGTGCAGCCTGGCGATATCGATCAGCGCGCCATAGGCGGTGAGGTATTGCATCCAGACCGCCGCCGCCATTGGCCAGTCGAGCGAGGGCGGGTGCTTGACGACGAGCCCGGCAGGATAGGTGGCGAGCTCGCCATAGGCGGGCCAGCGGATCATCGATTGCGGCGGGATGATGCTGACGCTGTCGCCTGGCACAAAATCCTTCACACCTTCGCCCACTGCCTCGATGATGCCCGCAGCCTCAAGACCAAGTCCGGAGGGCAGCGTCGGCGTTTCGATATAGTCACCCGCGCGCAGCAGCGCCTCGGCGCGGTTGAGGCCGAGCGCCTTGACGCGGATTTGAACTTCGCCCGGCCCCGGTCCGGGAAGCTCGACATCCTCGATGCGCAGGACCTCGGGACCACCATGCTGGTGGAAGCGAACAAGACGTGCCATTCGGGTTACTCCAAATTATCTGAACCGAATGAGCTATGCAGGCAAGATTCTCGGCGATAAATGGCTATAAAGGTAGAACAGTAGAAACCAGGAGTTCTGAATATGGATCGGCTTGAGAGCATGGCCGTGTTCGTCAGGGCGGTCGACCTCGGATCGTTCGCGGCCGCGGCGGTCGCGCTCGATCTGTCTGGGCCGATGGTGGGCAAGCATGTCCGGTTTCTCGAGGAACGGCTGGGCGTGCGGCTGCTCAACCGGACCACGCGCCGGCAGAGCCTGACCGACTTCGGACGCGCCTATTATGAACGCTGCCGGGTCGTGCTGGCCGAGGCCGAAGCCGCCGATGCGCTCGCCGCCGACCAGTTCTCCGAACCGCGAGGCAAACTGCGCGTCACCATGCCGGCGCATTTCGGACGCCACTGTGTGACCCCCATACTGCTGCAACTGGCGCGGCAATATCCGATGCTGGAACTCGACCTGTCCCTCAGCGACCGCTTCGCCGACCTTGCCGAGGACGGCTTCGATCTCGCCATCCGCACCGGCGCCCTGGACGACAAGGCAGGGGTGATCGCGCGTCGTGTCGCGCGCCAGGGCATGGTCGTCTGCGCAGCGCCCGCCTATCTCCAACGCCACGCCGAACCGCGGCGGATCGAGGATCTCGCCGACCATCAGGCCATTGTCTACCGCCGGCTCGGCCAGGTCGTTCAGCCGTGGCTGTTCGTGCGCGAGGGGCAAGCCGCACAGGAGCTCATACCGGCCGGCCGGCTGCGGCTCGACGATCTCGATGCCATCGCCGATGCCGCTGCCGAAGGCATGGGCCTGGCCTGGTTGCCCTATTGGCTGGCGCGCGAGCGCATTCAGGCCGGCGCGCTGGTGGCGCTGCTGTCGGATCAGCCGCGATATCTCTACGACTGTCACGCGCTTTGGCTGCAGACGCCGCATCTGCCGCTGAAGGTACGACTGGCCGTCGATGCACTGGCGGCTGCTTTGCCGAAATCGATGGCCTGATCGCAGGCGTCGCCGTCGGACGTCCGTGCGGCTCAGGCCACCTTGCGGTGCCTGAACCGCGCGGCTTTTTTCGTTACAGTTTGCAGTAAGGCGTCACCGGCGCGATGACGCCGAAATCCTTGACGATCTCATAGCCGATGCCATCTGCCGCCGCCTTGCCGACATAGGAATGGCAGAGCGTGTGGTTGTTGGTGGCGTCGACGCGGATCTTGCCTTGCGGTGCGTCGAACTCGATCGATGGCAATGCCGCCAGCACATCGTCGTCCTTCAGCGATCCGGCCTTCTCGGCGGCCAGCGCGTAGAGATGCAGCCCATTGTAGCCGGCCTCGCCGATGCCGTTGACCATCTTCTCCTGGCCGAACTTTTCGCGGAAGCTCGAGATGAACTTCTTGTTGACCGGATTGTCGAGCGCCATCCAGTAGGGCTGCGGCGCGTAGGTTCCGGCGGCCACGCCGGGCGGCAGCGCGTCCTTGTTGAAGACCTCGTCGAGCGGCGCGATCAGCGGCTGCTTGATGTCGAAGCTGCGATACTGCTTGAGCTGGGTGACGGCGTCGTTGCCGACCACCATCGACCAGACGACATCGGGCTTCAGCGACTTGATCTTCTGGAACGCCGGACCGAAATCCGTGGTGCCGAACGGATAGTAGTCGGCGCCGATGATCTTGCCGCCGGCCTTCTCGTAGGCCGCCGTGATCGCCTCGGTCATCTTTTGCGGCCAGGCATAGTCGGAGGCCATGACATAGATCGTCTTGCCGAGGTTCTCGGCCACCCAGGGCATCATCGGGTCGACTTGCTGCATCGGGATAGGGCCGGTGGCGACGAAGTAGCGGTTGCATTCGCCGCCTTCGAAGTTGGTCGGGTAGAAGAACAGCTTCTTGGCTTTCGAGGTTACGGACAGCGTCGCACTACGCTCGGGCGAGATGATCGTGCCCATGATCACGTCGACCTTGTCTTCGTTGAGGAGCTTGCGTGCCTTGTCGATCGCGCCCTTGGTCGTGGTCTGGTTGTCCTCGATGAACAATTCGACCTGGCGGCCGCCAATGCCATTGGCGGCATTGAGTTCGGCAGCCGCCAGCTTGTAGCAATTGAGCAGCGTTTCGCCGAGGATCGCCTGTAATCCGGTGATCGGAATCGATAGGCCGACCTTGACGGTGTCGGCGGCGCGCAGGATCGACGGCGCGCCGACCATGGCGAAGGCGGCCGCGGCGCCGCCCGATTTCAGAACAGTTCTTCTGCTTATCATTTTTGTGTTCCCTTCCAGTCCAGGCGCGCCCCATGCACGCCTTACAAAGCCAACAAATCCCGGGCGGGCTTTAAGCGCGCCTATAGAGCCAACAGATCCTTGAGCAGTGTCTCGTCAGCGAACGTCTCCGGCGTGCCTTCATGCACGATCCTGCCTTTTTCCATCACCAGGCAGCGGTCCGCCGCCTTGAGAACGAGATCGAGATTCTGCTCGACAAGAACGATCGCGATGCCGCGCTCGCGCGCGATGCGTGGCACCAGCTCGGCGATCGACTGCACGATGTTCGGCTGGATGCCTTCCGAGGGTTCGTCGAGCAGCAGCACCGATGGCAGGCCGCACAGCGCGCGGCCGATCGCCAGCATCTGCTGCTGGCCACCCGAGAGCGTGCCGGCAACCTGCGCTTCGCGTTCACGCAGGATCGGGAAATAGCCGAAGATATCGGCCGGAATGCCGCCGTCGCCGCGCCCCTTGGCGGCGCGTGTGCCGACGTCCAGGTTTTGCCGCACGGTCAGCTGGTTGAAGATGCCGCGTCCCTGCGGAACATGCGCGATGCCGGCCCGCGCGCGGCGGAAGGCCGGCGCATTGGTGAGGTCCTGGTCGCCGAGAAGCATGGCGCCGCCGCTCGCCCGCAAGGCTCCGGCGATGACGCGCAGCAGCGTCGTCTTGCCGGCGCCGTTGCGGCCGAGCAGGCCGACGACCTCGCCCGGCGCGACGCTGAGGTCGATGCCGTTCAGCACCGGGAGCAAGCCGTAGCCGGCCGAGATCGCCATTGTCCGCAGCATCGTCAGCGCCTCCCCAGATAGACGTCGCGGACCATCTCGTCGGTCTCGATGTCATGGAAAGGACCGCTGCGCAGCCGGCGCCCCTGATGCAGCACCAGCGTTTCGCAGTTCAGCGCTCGCACGAAGCGGATGTCATGTTCGACCGCGACGATCGAGAATTCGCCCTTGAGCCGCAGCAGCATCTCGGCCGTCGCCAGCGTCTCCTGCGGCGTCATGCCGGCTGTCGGCTCGTCGAGCAGCAGCAGCCTTGGCTCGATCGCCAGCGCCATGCCGATCTCCAGCCATTGCTTCTGGCCGTGCGCGAGTTCGCCGGCCAGCGTGGCGGCACGATTGCCGAGCGCGACCAGTTCCAGCAATTCAGCGACCGGGCGGACAGGTAAGGGCGCCCCCCACCGCGCGACCTTCAGATTGTCCTCAACCGACAGGCTGGGGAAGACCGACGGGATCTGAAACTTGCGGGCGATGCCGAGCCGGGCGATGCGGTGCAGCGGCAGGCCGGCGATATCGCGGCCGAGGAAGCGCACACTGCCGCTGGTCGGGCGCAGCGTACCGGTCAGCACGTTGAGGAAGGTGCTCTTGCCGGCGCCATTCGGCCCGATGATGCAGCAAAGCTCCTTGTCGCGCACGGTGAGATCAAGCGCTTCCAGCGCCTGCAGGCCGCCAAAGCGGATGCCGACATTTTCGGCCTGGAGCAGGACATCGCTCATTGCGCGCGCCTCCGGCCTTTGAACAAGACTTTCAGCCGCGCGTAGATCGACAGGATGCCGTCCGGCAAGATGAAGACGATGACGACGAAGACACAGCCAAGCAGCAGCGGCCACAGGCTCGGGTTGAAGCTGCTGATCGTCTGTTGCGCCCGCTGGATGAAGATGGCGCCGAGCACCGGACCAAGCAGGGTGCCGCGCCCGCCGACCGCCACCCAGACGATGACTTCCGTCGACAAAAGCAGCCCCGAAAGGTCCGGCGCCACCAGCCCCGCCATGCAGACATAAAGGGCGCCGGCAAGTCCGGCGATGGCCGCCGACAGGACGAAGGTGACGAGCAGCCGCAAGGGCGCGTTGTGGCCAAGCGCGGCCGCCCTGACTTCATTGTCCTGGATGGCGGTGAGCACCGTGCCCCAGCGCCCGCGGCTGATCGACCACAGCGCCAGCACGGCCACCGCCACGATGGCCGCGACGAAGATGTAGGAGGGCAGGTCCTGGCTGAGATCGACATGCAGCCCGCCTATATCGAACTCGATCGGCGGGATGCCGATCAAACCGCTGTCGCCGCCGGTGACCGAGCTCCAGGAGACCGCGGCCTGCTGGCAGATGACGCCCATGGCCAGCGTGACGATGGTGAAATAGCTGCCACGGATGCCGCCGAAGAACAGGAAATAGCCGATGATGGCGGCGACGAAGGCCGCGCCGGCCACCGCGCCCATGATGCCAAGCAGGCTGGCGAAGGGGATCGCGTCGTTGAGCGTGACCAGCGCCATGATGTAGCCGCCAATGCCGAAAAAGGCGGCGTGGCCGAAACACAGAATGCCGGTGCGACCCCAGAAGAAGTCGAGGCTCGCCGCGAACAGGCCGAAGATCAGTGCGTCGCGGATCACCGTCAGCTGATAGCCATCGGCAATGAGCGGATAGATGATGGCGAGCGCCACGCAGGCGGCGAAGATCAGCAGCCAGTTGCGATCCCCAGCCATCATCGCGATGCCCCGTTGAACAGGCCGTTGGGCCGCAGCCGCACGGCGACGATGGCCGCGAGCAGCACGATCGCTTGCGCCAGCGATGGCGATATCTGGTAGTTCAGGACACTCGTCAGGCCGCCGACGAAGACGCTGCCGGCGACAAGGCCGCCGATCGAACCGACGCCGCCGACGATGACGACGAAGAAGGCGTTGGCGAGATAGTTCACTCCCATCTGCGGCAGCACGATCGCCAGCGGCGCGACCAGTCCGCCGGCGAGCCCGGCGATGGCCGCGCCGAAGGTGAAGGCGATGGCATAGGTGCGCCGCGTGTTGATGCCAACGCCCTCGGCCATCTCGCGGTTCTGGATGACGGTGCGGATGTCGAGGCCGAACGATGTCCGGCTGATCAGCAGGACGACTCCAAGCAGCGTCAGCGCGGCAATAGTGATCAGGATCAGCCGGTAGGCCGGATAGACGGTGAAGAAGAGATCGAGCGTGCCTTCGATCGGCGGCGTCACCGGCTTGGCGCCGAGACCGAAGGTCAGTTCCAGCCCTTGTTGCAGGATCAGGCTGACGCCCCAGGTGGCGAGCACGGTGGAGACCGGCCGCGAATAGAGATGGCGGATGATGGCGAACTCGAGGATGCAGCCGACAACCGCGCCGGCGATCGGTGCGGCGGCCAGCCCCAGCCAGAACGAACCGCCGATGCTCTGGACGAAATAGACCGCGAAGGCGCCGACGGTGACGAACTCGCCATGCGCGAGGTTGGTCACGTTCATCAGGCCGAAACTGATCGCCAGGCCGAGCCCGACCAGCATCAGGATGCTGATCAGCGTCAGTGCATTGAGGAGCGTGGTGACGACAAAATCCATCGCGTCAGGCCGCACTGGCGAGGCGTTGGCGCAGGCCGGCAAGCAGTCCTTCGGCGGTATCGATCACTTCAGCCTGATGCGGCTGCAATTCCTGGCCTGCCCATTCGTCGATATGGTCCGACAGCGGGTCGACCACTTCGGTGCGATGGTTGGCCAGCGTCTCGATGACGGCATGGCCGCAGAACGGTACATAGCCTTCCGAATAGCCGCCTTCATGGCTCATCATCAGGCGTCCGTTCGATGTCTCGGCGGCCAGCGCCACCATGCGTGCGGCAAGGCGCCGGAAGCACTCGCTGTTGAGCATCATGCGGCCGAGCGGGTCGAAACCCGATGCGTCGAAGCCGGAAGCGACGATGACGAGGTCCGGCTTGTAGGCGCGCAGGGCAGGGGCGATGACGCGGTCGAAGGTCGATTCATAGGCGCCGGTGCCGCTGCCCGCCGGCAGCGGAATGTTGATGTTGTAGCCTTCGCCGGCATCCTTGCCGTTGTCGGCCAGTGCACCGCGCCCGGTCGGATAGAGATTGTCCTGGTGCACGGAAATGGTCAGCACCGATGGGTCGGAATAGAACACCGTCTCTGTGCCGTTGCCGTGATGCACGTCCCAGTCGACCACCGCTGCGCGGCCAAGCAGCCCTTCATGCTGCAGCCGGCGCACGGACACGCCGATGTTGGAGAACAGGCAGTTGCCCAACGCCTGGTCGGGCTCGGCATGGTGCCCTGGCGGCCGCGCCAGCGCATAGGCATTGTCGACCCGGCCGGTCAGCACRGCGCGCATGGCGGCATAGGTGGTACCGGCCGACAGCAGGGCGATGTCAAAACTGTTGAGGCCGATCGGCGCCTGCGGCCCGGCAAAGCCGGAACCCCGTTCGCTGAGCATGCGGATATCGTCGACGTGGCGTTGGGTGTGCACGCGCAGCAGATCCTCGACCGAAACCGGCTCGGGAATGATCGGCACAAGGTGGCGCGACAGGCCGCTGACCTGGATCAAATTGTTCAGCCGACGCTTTGAGCCGGGCGATTCCAGATGCCGGCCGGGTTCCACGAAACGGCCGGGAGGCATCATGTCGGCGCTGGAGCCGGTGTCATGCCACATCAGCTGTTCGTGAAAAACGTAACCTGTCGCCATCCGCAACGTCCTCTAAAAACCGGGTGACGCTAACAGGCTTGCGGTGGCATGGCCCGACCCGAAAGAGGGGTTGTGCCCGCTATCTATGCCCCTCCTTTCGGAGGGGTTTGAAGGTTTGTCGACCCTTGCGCGGCGCGCACGGCCTGGACCCGGTTGCTCACCGCCAGCTTGCCGAAAATGTTCTTCAGATGCCACTTCACCGTGGTTTCGCTGACCGACAGCGCGACCGCGATATCGCGGTTGGACATGCCCTCCGTCAGGCAGCGCAGCAACTCGGCCTCGCGCTGGGTGAGGTGTTCCTTCTCTACGGCTGGCGGGGCCGGCCTGCGCGTCGCCACAGGCATCGTCTGCGCGGCATCGATGATACGCGTGGCATAGGCTGAGAGTGCCGGATCGGTCTTTGCCTGGGCCGCACGCAGCCGCATCAACCCTTCGACAACGGGCCTTCCCTCATCGATGAAGGAGCGGATGAAGCCAGAGGGGTGGGCAAGGCGCAGCGCTTCGAGCAGATACCGATCGGCCTCGCGTTGGTCCTGGCCGGCGCTTTTGGCGCGCTGGATCAGCGCCAGGATATGGCGGCGCATGCGCCCGCCGCTTTTCGTGCGCTCCAACAGCGCGTCGAAGACCCGCGCCGCATCGACATAGGATTTCTCCGCGGTCAGCAGGCGGCCCTCGGCGAAGAACTCGAATTCATTGGCGACGGTGGGAGTGGTTTCGGCCCGTCCATGGCGATGCTCGTTCAGCAGGGCGCGCGCCTCGGCGCCGCGGTTCTGGTCGAGCAGCAGCCTGACGCGATCATGGACAAGCACCGAAGCGAGACGACGATACACGGAGCCGCGCACACGCAGGTAGACCCGCTCCAGCATATCGAGTGCGGCCTCCGCGCGGCCGGTCAGCTGCAGCACGCGGGCATAGGTCGGAACGCTGGCGAGCGGATAGACGATGACCGCCGCTCCCTCGATCAGCGGCCCGAGATTCTCGACCAAGGTCAGCGCTTCGCTCGACGCATTGGTCTCATAGGCAAGTTCGGCAAGCAGCGTGCCCGCCAGCGCTTCGGCATAGGAATTCGGACCGATCCGCGCCCTGGCTTCGGCGATTGCATCGCGCAGCAGCCGTTCGGCTGCGGGCAGGCGGCCGGCCGAGCGTTCGATGACGGCCATGTAGCAATTGGCGATGGTGACGCCGAGCAGGCTGCCGCTTCGCTCATGCGCCTTGCGCGCCGCGTCCACCGCCGAGCGCGCACCGTCGAGGTCGCCCAGCGCATAGAGATTGTAGCCGATGACATTGGCCGTCGCGCCTTCCATGAACCAGGCGTCGGGCGCAATGACGCGCAGGGCCGCCAGTGCGGTGTCGCGCGCCTGCTCGAACTGCTCCAGTGTGCTGTGGACGGCGGCGGCGAGCACCACCAGTTCCGCATCGATCGTGGTGCCGGTCAACGTGCCGGGATCCTTGCCGTCGGCCGGCCCGGTCTCGACCAGCWTGCGCGCATTACTCAGCGTCTGTTGGGCAAGTTCAGGTTGGCTGCTGTGCACCGCCAGCCACAGCACGACAAGCTGCAGCCGGATGCGCTGGTCGATCAGCTTTTTGGGCAACAGCGCCAGCAATTGGCGCACATAGAGAAGCTGGCACTGGGCGATGAGGTCGAGCGCGTTGTTCTCGACGAACACCGCCGCGCGGGCCTGGTCGCCGGCGGCGAGCGCGTGGCCGATCGCCTCGGTCAGCATCTTGCGTTCGCCGAACCATTCGGCGGCCGCCAAATGCAGCGGCGCGATCATCTCCGGTTCGCGTCGTTCCATCTCGCGGCTGAGGAAGTCGCGGAACAGATGATGATAGCGGAACCAGCGCCGCTCCTCGTCGAGCGGCACCAGGAACAGGTTGCGCGTCTCGATCTCGGTGATCGCCGCCTCGGCATCCGCCGCCCGCATCACCGCCCGGCAGGCCTCGGCGCTGAAGCGTTCGAAGATAGAGCTGTAGAGCAGGAACTTCGCGATAGAAGGCGGCAGTTCGAGAAACACTTCCCCCATCAGGAAATCAGCGACGTTGCGGTTGGCGCCGGTGAAATTGCCGATGACGGTTTCGGGCGCATGCGCGGCACTGAGCGATAGCGAGGCGAGCTGCAGGCCGGCGGCCCATCCTTCGGTGCGCGAACACAAGGTCTCCACAGTGCCGCTGCTGACGCTCAAACCGAGCTTCTCGTTGAAGAAGGCCTCGGCTTCGGAGGAGGCGAAGCGCAAATCGTCGGGGCCAATTTCGCAGACATCGCCCAGCACTCTGAGCTTGCCGAGTTGCAGGTCGGGCAGGCTGCGCGAGCCGATGACGAAGGCGACATTGGCCGGCGCCTGTCGGGTCAAACGCTCCATGAACCGCTTCACCGCCGGCGCCTCGATGGCGTGATAGTCGTCGAAGAACAAGGTGATGTCGGCCTCGCGCGCCGCCAATCCCGCCACCAGCGCGGCGAGCACGACGTCAAGCTGCGGGATCGGGCTCGACTGGAAGGCAAGGTCGAGCTCCGCCGGGCTCTGTACGAGGTGGCGCAGCCCGCCCACCAGATGCGACAGGAAGGCACCCTCATCATTGTCTGATGCCTCGCAGGATAGCCACGCAGTCAGCCGGCCGAGTCGCGCCGCTTCCGCAGCCCATTGCGCCATCGTCGTCGACTTGCCGAAGCCGGCCGGCGCGGCGAACAGCACGATGCGCGTGTCGATGTGACGCTTCAGCGTCGACAGGATGGTCTCGCGACGGACCCATCGCCGGTGATGCGGCGACGCGTGCGGGGTGGGTTGCGGAGCTGTTCTCATCAGGCTCGCGCAACCTGTCGGTTCTCCGGACTGCGGGTGCTCCACTCCGCTTCGATCAGCGGAATCTGCGGCGCGGCATTGCGCGGCAAGGTGCCCTTTATCCGGGGATCGTCGACGATCTCAAAACCGGACGCGAACGGCACAAATCCACAGGCACCGTAGAAGCCTATCACGCTGGGATGATCGAAGCTGCTTGTATGCAGCCAGACACGGCTTGGTTTCAGGCGCCATGCCTGCTCGAGCGCGCCGGCCATAAGGCGTTTGCCGAAACCGCGGCCGGTCAGGGACGGGAACAGGCCGAAATAGGTGATCTCGATCTCGTTGCTGTCGGCGACGAAGAATTCGACCATGCCGAGATGCACGCCGCTTTCATCATGGCCGTAGTAGAGATGCTGGCGCGGATCGGCGAAGTGCTCCGTTACCTCGGTGTCGGACATTTCAGACACGCGGTCCCACAGCCAGGGGGCGCCGATCTCGAGGAAGATCGCCCGATAGGACGCGCAGTCGGGCGTCGTGATCCGGGTCATGGCCAAGGGTTGCGCGAGGTCGGGCTGCGGCGCGCGCGCCTCCATCCACGTCACCGCATTGGCGAGCTTGCCCGCCGGCAGGCGCCGGTAGCCAATGGCGAGATCGGTGATTTCGGCCGGCATCGTGTCTTCGGGGATCAACGCATTCCTCTTCATCCCTGCCCGATAGCAGTATCGGCTTACGACCGCTGATGCCAACACCCGCGAATGGTCTGACAAGAGCGCCTAGGCCTGGATCGGATTTTTTGGCGGCACTGCCTCTTGCATTTCATGAGAATGGAATATGAGATATGATACACCATCCAAATGAAAGTGAAATACAATGCCTGAGCGGATTGCGGACGAGGCCATTCTCAGCGCGGTCGACGACGGCTTCGCGCGACAGGTCGCGTTCCTGGCCGATCTCGTACGCTTTCCCTCCCAACGCGGCGAGGAGCATGCCGCGCAATCTTTCATGGCGGCCACCTATGAGGCCGACGGCTATGCGGTCGACATGTGGCGCGTCGATGTCGAAGCGATTCGCGACCTGCCGGGTTTTTCACCCGTGGCGGTTTCTTATGACGATGCCTTCAGTGTCGTTGCCACCCATACGCCGAGAAACGCGACCGGTCGCTCGCTGATCCTCAACGGCCATATCGATGTCGTGCCGACGGGACCACTCGACCGCTGGGCGCGCGATCCCTACGATCCGGCGATCGAGGACGGCTGGATGCATGGCCGCGGCGCCGGTGATATGAAGGCTGGCCTGTCCGCCTGTCTTTACGCGCTGACCGCATTGCGCAGCCTCGGCTATCAACCGGCCGCGAAATTGTTCCTGCAGTCGGTCGTCGAGGAGGAGTGCACCGGCAATGGCGCGCTCGCCTGCCTGCAGCGCGGCTACCGGGCCGATGCCGCCTTCATCCCCGAGCCGTTGGAGCCGAGGCTGATGCGGGCGCAGGTCGGGCCGATCTGGTTCAGGGTCGAGGTCGACGGCGATCCGCAGCACGCGTCGGGCGCTTTTTCGGCCGGCGCCAATGCCATCGAAAAGGCATTCGTGATCATCCAGGCGCTGAAGAAGCTCGAAATCGTCTGGAATGCGCGCAAGGTCGATGACCCGCATTTTTGCGACCATCCGCACCCGATCCGCTTCAATCTCGGCAAGATCGAAGGCGGCGAATGGACGTCGAGCGTTCCGGCCCGCTGTGTTTTCGAGATGCGGGTCGCGACCTATCCCGGCCAGAAGCTCGAGGATGCCAGAGCAGAGCTTGAGGCATGCATCGCCGATGCGGCCCGCGCCGATCCGTTCCTGGCCAACCGCCCGCCCAAGATGAGCTACAACGGCTTCATGGCCGAGGGCTATGTGCTGCAAGGGGCCGACGAGATGGAAGCCGTGCTGCGCCGCAGCCATACCGCTGTCTGGGGCGAGCCGCTTACGGAACATGTCACCTCGGCGACCACCGATGCGCGCTTCTTTGGCCTCTATGCCGACACGCCGGCGATCGTCTACGGCCCGATCTGCCGCATGCCGCACGGCTATGACGAAGCCGTCGACCTGGACTCGGTGCGCAAGGTCACCCAGACCATCGCGCTGTTCATCGCCGACTGGTGCGGCCTTGAGCCCGTCGATCCAGAGGCCGGGCCATGAACGCGGCAATGCCCGATGCCTTCGGGGACACACTGGCCGAGGACGCGCCCTACGTTTCGACGGCCGACGCGCTTGCCATCCTGCGCCGGCACTACGGCCTTGCCGGCACCGCGCGTCCGTTGCCTGGTGAACGCGACCACAATTTCCACATCCAGACGGACGGTGACGGCGAGTTTGTTCTGAAAATCTCCCATCCGGCGGAAGAAGCGGGCTTCACCGACTTCCAGAACAAGGCACTCGATCACATCCTTGCGGTCGACCCGACCTTGCCGGTTCCCTCTGTGTGCAAAAGCCTGCAAGGAGAGGCGCAATTCACGGTCAGCGTCGGTGGATCGGCGCCACGCATCGTCCGGCTGGTCACCTATCTGCCCGGCCAGTTGCTGTCGCGGTCGCCTGCATCACCGGCGCAAGATCGCAATCTCGGCATCTTCCTTGCCCGCCTTGGCCGCGCGCTGCGCGGCTTCTTCCATCCGGCCGCCGGCAGCGACTTGCTCTGGGATATCCGCAAGGTGGCCAAGACGCGGCCGATGCTGGTGCATATCGCCGACGCTGGTCGGCGGGCTATGGTCGAGCGTGCGATCGATGCCTTCGAGGAGCATGCGGCGCCGGTTATCCCGAAACTGCGCGCCCAGATCGTCCACAACGACATGAACTCCTACAATGTGGTGATGGACGCATCGCGACAGGAGATCGTGAGCGGCATCCTCGACTTTGGCGACATGATCCACTCGCCGCTGATCTGCGATCTCGCCATCGGCGCCGTCTATCGCTGGCCGGCGGAAGGTCATCCGCTGGTGCCGGCCGCGCGCTTTGTCGCCGGCTACCGGTCGGTGCAACCGCTCGAGGCCGAAGAGCTGGGCATCCTTTTCGATCTGATCCGGGCTCGGCTTGCGCTCATCGCCAACATCGCCAGCTGGCAGGCCGAGCGCTTCCCGGCCAAGCGCGACTATGTCTTGCGCCTCGCCACCGAGGTCTGGGCTTCGCTCGAACGGCTGGACGGCCTGTCGCCCGCTGATGCCCGTCGCTATTTTCTCGACCATTCCAATCCGGAGTAGATGCCCGTGTCCCAGTCCTTGCCTGCCAATGCCTCTGCCGATGCCGGCGCTTCGGCACAAGAGCGCGCCCTGCTCGAGCGACGCGCCAGGCTGCTTGGCCCAACCTACCGCGCCTTCTACCGCAACCCGATCCATCTCGTGCGCGGCAGCGGCGTCTGGCTCTACGATGCCCAGGGTCGAAAATTCCTCGATGCCTACAACAATGTCGCTTCGGTCGGCCACTGCCACCCGCGTGTCGTCGAGGCCCTGTCGGGGCAGGCCGCGACGCTCAACACGCACACACGCTATCTCAGCGAGATCATCCTTGATTACGCCGAGAAATTGCTCGGCACCTGTCCGCCCCATCTCGGCCATGCCATGTTCACCTGCACCGGCAGCGAGGCCAACGACCTTGCCATCCGCATCGCCCAGCATTCCAGCGGCGGCACCGGCGTGATCATCACCGACTTCGCCTACCACGGCGCGACGATCGCGACCGCACAATTGTCGCCGGCCGCGGTCGGCGTGAAAGCGGTGCCCCCGCAGCACCGCACTGTCGCAGCGCCGGACACGTTCCGCGATCATGGCCGCGCCGCGCGCGATTTCGCGAAAAACGTCGCCGCCGCCATCGAGGACATGCGCGCGCGCAATGTCCGTCCCGCGGCAATGCTTCTGGACTCGGCGTTTTCCAGCGACGGCATCTTCTTTCCCGATGCGGCCGTGATGCGCGAGGCGGCAAGCCTCGTCAAAAAAGCCGGCGGCATCGTCATTGCCGATGAGGTCCAGTCCGGCTTCGGCCGGCTCGGCCAGGGCATGTGGGGCTTCGCCAATTATGGCATCGAGCCAGATATCGTCACGATGGGCAAGCCGATCGGCGACGGGCATCCGATGGGCGCGGTGATGGTACGGCCGCAGCTTGTTGCCTCCTTCGGCTCGAACACCGGTTACTTCAACACCTTCGGCGGCAACCCGGTCGCGGCCGCCGTCGGCATAGCCGTTCTCGAGGTGATTGAGGGCGAGGGGCTGATCGAGAATGCACGCATGGTCGGCGCCTATACGGCTGATCTGCTGGGCTCACTGAAGGGCCGGCACGGCATGGTCGCAGACGTCAGGCACAACGGCCTTTATTTCGGTGTCGAGTTGACGGCGGAGGGCGACGAGGCCTTGGCCGCCAGCAAGACATCGGCAGTCGTCGAGGCCATGCGCGAGGACGGCGTGCTGATCTCCTCCTGCGGTCCGCGCGGCAATGTGCTCAAGATCAGGCCGCCGCTGCCCTTTGCCAGGGACAATGCCGAGCAACTGGCCGAGACGCTCGACCGCGCACTGTCGAACTGGTGACCGGAGCGGGCCGCGCATGCTGAAGCTTGAACATCAAACCCTGAACGACCGTGCCTATGGCGCGCTCAAGCAGGAGTTGATTTCCGGCGGCTTCAGCCCGGGCCAGACACTGGTCATCCGCAAGCTCGCCGAGACGTTCGGCATATCGACCACGCCAATCCGCGAGGCGCTGCAAAGGCTGGTCGCCGAACGGCTGCTCGAGATGCAGAACAACCGCTCGGTTATCGTGCCCTTGCTGTCCGCCCCCGCCTTCGAGGAACTGACGCGCATCCGCATCGCCGTCGAGGGTCTGGCGGGCGAGATGGCCGCATCGCGGATGACCGAAAGCGGGCTGGTCGATATCAACGCTACGCTCGCCGGCATGCAGCACGCCATCGAGGCGGGCGACGCCAGGGCCTATCTAACGCTGAACGAGGCCTTTCACTTCGCCATTTACCAGCATGCCGGCGCGCCGATCCTGTTGAATATGATCCGCGACCTCTGGGGGAGGGTCGGGCCGTATCTCAAGCTGCTGATGCAGGCTGATCGCTACGTTCCGCAGTCGAACGACGCGCACCGCAAGATCGTCGCCGCGCTGGAGCAGCGCAGCGGGCCCGCCGTCCGGACCTTTATTGAACAAGACATCGCCATGGCAGCCGCTGTTCTGTCGGCAAACCTTGACGCGGCCAGGTGACGGTCCGCCTATCTCGTTTCGTCCAACCGGTCGCGCAGCATGCTCCAGCCGAGCAGCATGTTGGGTGCGTGCCGCAACAAGCCATGGAACGGGATCGGCGCCGGCAGCGCAAACGGCAGCGGCAGATCACGGGCATCGGTTCCAGTCGCCCAGTCGGCCAGCACCTTGCCCATCGCCGTCGTCATGGCAATGCCCCGCCCGTTGCAGGCGCGACCGGCAATGAGCCCCGGCCCGAGGTCCATGAGGTGCGGCAGGAAGTCCGGCTCGACCGCGGCCGTACCCGACCAGCTATAGGCAAGGGGCGGCAGGTCAGGCAATTCAAGATGCCTGGCGAGCCGTCGCCAGATCGTCTGCGGCACGCGCGCATCGGCTCCGGCGCCAAGGATATGCATGCCGCCGCTGATCAGCCGGTTCTCGGCGTCGAAGCGGAAGGTGAAGAGATTGCGCCTGGTGTCGCCGACGCCTTGCCCGTCGGGCAGGAGACGCGTCCGAATTTCGCGGGGCAGCGGCACGGTGGCGATCTGGAAAACCTTGAGCGGAAAATAGGTTCGTTGCAGCAACGGATTGAGCGCCCCACCATAGGCGTTGGTGGCGATCAGCACCTTGCCGGCGCGTACCGAGCCCTCTGGCGTTTTCAACACCCAGCAATCCGTCGTGCGATCGACCGCGGTGACGCGCGTATGCTCGAAGATGCGCGCGCCGGCCTTCTCGGCCGCATCGGCCAGCCCACGTGCGTAGTCCACCGGATTGAGCACGCCGCCCGAACGATCCATCCAGCCGCCGACATAGCCGCGCGCGCCGGTCAGCGCTTCGACGCTCTGCCGGTCCAAGGCAACGGCAGGGCGGCCGCGCTGCGCCCATTGCCCGGCGCGGGATTTGACCTTCTCGAACGCGGCGGGGGAATGCGCTGGCTGGATCCATCCGCTCTGCACCGCGTCGCAGTCGATGCCGTGCCGGCGGATCAGGCCAAAGACCAGGTCGGCGCTGCCGGCGGCAAAATCGATCAGCCGTTCACCACGCTCGGGGCCGAGATGGCCGATGATGTTGTCCGGGTCCATTTTGGCAAAGTTCGGCACGACGAAACCGGCATTCCTGCCGGTCGCGCCCCAGGCGATGATTTCGGCTTCGAGAACGGCGACCGACAGACCTTTCCCGGCGGCGTGTACCGCGGTCGAGAGGCCGGAAAAGCCACCGCCGACGATGGCGAGGTCGACATCGAGCCCGCCTTGCAGCGCCGGCCGGCCGCGACGATTGCGGTTGACGGCATGCCAGACCGAAACGTCGTGCGCTTCCTGCCGGACCGCGGCATTCATGACCCGGAACTGCTCTTGCCGGCGACCATCTTCGCGCGCTTGCCGAACCGTGGCCGCCGCGGTCTGTCGCCGAACAGTCCGTTCGGCCGGATCAGCAGGATGACGCAGAGCATGACACCGATGGCGGCGATCTGCAGCGCGGCGGCGCGGGCCTGCTGTTCGGGCGGAAACAGCACGCTGGTCAACGTGCCCGATCCAGCCCATATCGCCCAGACCAGGATGCTGCCGATGACGGCGCCGACATTGCTGCCCGAGCCGCCGACGATCAGCATCACCCAGACCTGGAAGGTCAGGATCGGCAGGTAATTGTCCGGTGCGATGAAGCCGGTGAAATGCGCCTGCAGCGCGCCGGCCAGCGCCATGATGGCGCCGCCAACGGCAAAGGCCTGGACGCGATAGAAGCGTGCGCTCTTGCCCAGCGAGATCGCCGCCCTTTCGTCCTCTCGTAGCGCCTTCAGCACCCGGCCCCACGGGCTGCGCGACAGGTGCTCCAGGGCGAGATAGGCGACGAGCGTCACTGCCGAGACTACGGCAAGGTTGGACAGGTTGAACAGCAGCGGTGTCTCGGCGAGGCTGCCGAAGGGACGCGGGATGAAGCCGATGCCGAACGGGCCGCCGGTCAATCCCTGCGCGTTGAGCGCGACCAACTGCACGACGACGGCGACGCCGAACGTGGTGATCGCCAGATAGTCGGATCTCAGCCGCAGCGTGGCCATGCCGGTAAGTGCCGCGGCGATGCCGCCGACGGCCATGGCGCCGAGCCAACCGACAAGGATCGGCAGGCCGAAGCCGCCGAGCCGCGCGGCATCGTCAGGTGTGGTCAGCAGCGCCGAGGTGTAGGCGCCGATGGCGACGAAGCCGGCGAGGCCGACATTGAACAGCCCGGTCAGCCCCCATTGCAGGTTGAGCCCCAGCGTGACCAGCGAAAAGATCAGCGCGGTGGTCAGGAAGAAGGCGCCGTAGCCGAGCAGATCCATCAGCGTTCCCTCACACCGAACAGGCCGATTGGTCGCACGAACAGCACCGCCATCAGGATGATGAAGGAGACGGCGGCGCGCCATTCGGCGCCGATCAGCTGCACCGCGCCGGCTTCGGCGAGCCCAATGATCAGGCCGCCGAGCACGGCGCCGGGAATGCTGCCGATGCCACCGAGAATGGCGGCGGCGAACATGGGCAGCAGCATGTCGAAGCCCATGAACGGGCGGATCTGTACCAGAATGCCGATCATCACGCCGGCGACACAGGCCAGCGCGCCGCCGATGATCCAAGTCACACGCACCACGCTGGCGACATCGATGCCGACGATGCGGGCCAGTGCCGCATTCTGGCTGAGCGCCTGCATTGAGCGGCCGGTCTGCGTGCGCGTCATCAACAGATGCACGCCGAGCACCAGCACGGCGGTCAGCAGCAAGAGAGCAATCTGGTCGGGCGTGATGCGAATGCCGAAGCCGACCGGCATGGCGATCTGGATCGCCCGGCTGAAATAGGTCGGCCGCGAGGTGAAGGTGAATTCGAGCAGGCTTCTGAGCGCCATCGAGGCGCCGAAGCTCGCCATCACCACGATGATCGCCTGGCCTTGCGATCGCAGCCGCGCAAACAAAACCTTGTCGAGCAGCAGCGCCAGCAAAGCGGTGAAGGCCATGCCGATGATCAGTGCGACGATCAGCGGCCAGCCGAAGGACAGCGGTCCGATCGGCGCCACCTTGCCGAATGTCGCGCCGATGGCGCTGACGACGGCCAGCGTCGCATAGGTGCCCCAGGCCATGAAGTCGCCATGGGCGAAGTTCGAAAAGCGCAGGATCGAATAGGTGAGCGTCACGCCAATGGCGCCAAGGCCGATCATCGAGCCGGTCAAAAGCCCGTCGACGATGAATTGCAGGCTCATGCCGCGCCTCCTTTCCCGGCGAGCGGCGTTTTCTCTGCCTTGAGGGGGCGCTGGCCAAGATAGAGTTCGGCGACGACCGGGTCGTTCCACAGTTCGGAAGCAATGCCTTCGTGGCGGTCTTTGCCTTCGACCAGCACGTAGGCGCGGTCGCCGATGGCCAGTGCTGCCTTGGCGTTCTGTTCGACCAAAAGGATGGTGACACCGGACTTGCGGATGCCGGCCAGCATCTCGAACACCATCGACACGAATTTCGGCGACAGGCCGGCCGACGGCTCATCGAGCACCAGCACCTTGGGGTGGACGACCAGCGCCCGCGCGACGGCGAGCATCTGCCGTTGCCCACCCGAGAGATTGCCGGCGGCGGTCCGCCGCTGGCGGACGAGGTCGGGGAAGGCTGCATACATTTCGTCGATGCGGGCAGGGATTTCGCGCCGCTCGAGAATGCCGCAGGCGACCTTCAGATTGTCCTCGACCGACATCAGCGGGAAGATGTTTTCGGTCTGCGGCACGAAGGCCAAGCCAAGCCGTACCATGGTGTGCGCCGGTGCGGCGGTTATGTCTTTGCCGTCCAGAAACACCGTGCCGCCGGTGATCGGGACAAGGCCGGCGATCGCCTTGATGAAGCTCGACTTGCCGGCGCCATTGGGGCCGAGCACGACGACGATCTCGCCCTTGCTAACGGTGATCGAGGCGCCGCGCACGATCGGCACGCCGGGCTCGTAGCCAGCCTCGAGATTGCGGACATCGAGGACCGTCTCGCTCATGCCGCGCCTCCGAGATAAGCCTCGATGACGCGCGGGTCGCTGGCGACCTCTTCCGCCGTGCCTTCGCTTAGCAACTGGCCGCTCGCCATGACGAGGACGCGATGGCAGAGCCGCGTCACCATGTCGATGTTGTGCTCGATCAGCAGGAAGGTGATGCCGCGCGCGTTGATATCGCGGATGCGGTCGATGATGACTTCGAGCAGCGTTGCGTTGACGCCGGCCGCCGGCTCGTCGAGCAGGATGATCGCCGGATCGGCCATCATGACGCGGGCGAGTTCGAGCAGCTTGCGCTGACCGCCGGACAACACGCGCGCCGGTTCATGCGCGAGGTGGGTGAGGGTGACCAGATCCAGCAGTTCGAGCGCCTTGGTCCTTGCGGCTTTCTCCTGCGCCACCACCCGCCATGGCGTGACGAAGTTGGCAAGCAGCTTTTCGCCGGCCTGACCCTGCGCCGCCAGCATGATGTTTTCGATCAGCGTCAGATTGGGCAACGGGCGCGGGATCTGGAAGGTGCGGCCAAGGCCGCGACCGATGCGCAGATGCGCGGCTTCGCCCGAAACGCGCGTGCCGTTGAGCAGGATATCGCCGCTGGTCGGGAGGATGCTGCCGGCAAGCAGATCGAACATCGTCGTCTTGCCGGCGCCATTCGGCCCGATGAGGCCGAGGATTTCTCCCGCCCTGACATCAAACGAGACATCGTTGACGGCGACGAGGCCGCCGAACCGCCTGACGACGTTCCTGGCGGTCAGAACCGGCGCGCGGGTCCCCTGCTGTTCCACTGCCTCGCTCATCAAACCCTCTGGCCGAAGACGATCGCTGCCGCCGCTGATTTTTGATTTGTGATCACACTTGCTTTGATCACGCTATTCGGCTTTAATTTCGTCCGCAAGCCGAAAACCGGCCGAGAACGGAATTCCATGCAAAAGGCTGCCATCGAAAAGAACAACGAGGCCATCGCGGCCCAGCTGGCGCCGGTCGGCCGCGAGACCGTGCAGGATCGCGTCTATTCGGAATTGCGCCGCGCCCTGATCGGCGGCCTGTTCGAGCCAAGCCAGGTGCTGACCATCCGTGGTCTGGCCGACGCGCTGGTCACCTCGACCATGCCGGTGCGCGAGGCGCTCGGCCGGTTGATCACCGAAAAGGCCCTGGAGGCGCTGCCCAACCGTTCGGTGAGGGTGCCGCCGATCACGCTGGAACGCCTCGACGATCTCTTGCGTGCCCGCATCCTGATCGAGGGCGAGGCCATCGCGCTGGCCGCCGCCCGCATGGGGCCGCGCCAGATCGCCACCATCGAGACCATTCTCGGCGAATGGGACGAGATGCGGGCTCTGAAACACAAGAAGGATGTCGATCGCGAAGTGACGCTCAACCAGAGCTTTCATTTCGAGATCTATCGCTCCTGCGGCTCGGCCGTGCTGATCCCGATGATCGAAAGCCTGTGGCTGCAATCTGGCCCCTGCATTCGTGTCGCCATCTACGCCTTCTCGGAAGCCGGCGAGGTCGACACCGCCCAGTATCACCGCCGCATCGTCACGGCACTGGCCACCCAGGATGCACAAGCCGCGCGCGAGTCGCTGGCCGCCGACATCAGCCGGCCCTTCACCTTCCTGCGCAGCAAGCTGCAATCCGCCGCCGCGAGAGACCAGACATGACCGCCATCAGGATCACCGAGCCACGCTCGCAGCTTTCCGTGACGGCGCTGTTGCTGCCGCAGAAAGCGCCGGAAAACGCTGCTTTCCTCAAGGCATATCTCGGCACGTCACGTGTCGTCCCGGGCATCCATGCGATGTGGACGGGGCCCGAAATCTCATGCCCGGTTCCCGCTGCCGATCTCGAGGGCCAGCCCTATGCCAGGCCTCTGCCGGCCGAGAACGCGACGCTGACGCCGCAGCCGGGCGACATCGTGCTGTCCTATGTGCCGCCGCGCATGTGGGGCGGCAATCCCAATGCGATCTTCGACATCGGGCTCTACTATGGGCAGGGCGCGCGCCTGCTGTTCCCAATCGGCTGGCTCGCCGGCAGCGTGGTGGCGCAAGTGCGCGCCGAAGAGCGCGATCGGTTCGCCGCCGCTTGCGGCGTCATCCGCCGCAATGGTGCCTGCGACGTCACCTTCAGCCTGGTGGAGGGCTAAATGGCCGACGACAGTTTCGAGCTCTTCGATCTTCGCGTCGAGGCGGTCATCCCGGAGGGCAAGCCGATCTATTGCGGCGCCAAGGCCGGCGACTATTTCGAGCTCAAGGGCGAGATGCTGTCGATGCCGGCTGGCCAGGGCTTTTCGATCTATTCGATATCGGCCGTGTTGCCGTTGCTGGCCGCCAAGCAGCGCCCGACCCACCCGAACGACTGGATGACCTCGGACGCCGAGATCGCCTGTCCCGATCCCAATTGCGCCAGTCGGCTGAGGATCGTCAGGGTGGCCAAGCGGCGGTTCAGCCATGCCGAGACCACGGCCGTGCCGCTGCGGAAGCGGGGAGACGACAAATGAGTACCCAGACCTTCGAACTCGGCTCCGGCTACACCATCTCGCGCGTCATCCGCGGCGGCTGGCAACTGGCCGGTGGCCACGGCGCCATCGACCGCCAGCAGGCGGTGACCGATCTGATCGCCACCTTCGATGCCGGCATCTGGACCTATGATTGCGCCGACATCTACACCGGCGTCGAGGAGCTGATCGGCGCGGCGCGCCTGCGGCTGGCCAGCGAGCGCGGCCTCGACGTCGCCACCAGGATGAAGGTGCACACCAAGCTGGTGCCCGACCTCGAACGGCTGGCCGGCATCAGCCGCGACTACATCAGGCGTATCGTCGACCAGTCGCTGCGGCGGCTGAAGACCGAGCGGCTCGATCTCGTGCAGTTCCACTGGTGGGACTATGCGCAGCCGCGTTATGTCGAGGCGATGGGCTGGCTCAACGAGCTTCGGCTTGAGGGCAAGGTGCGCAATCTCGGCACCACGAATTTCGACACGCCGCGGCTGGCCGAAATCCTCGCCGCCGGCATCCCGCTGGTCAGCCAGCAGCTGCAATATTCCGTACTCGACCAGCGGCCGGGCAACAGCCTTGCCGCACTCGCCGCGAAAAACGGCGTCAGCTTCCTCTGCTATGGCTCCGTTGCCGGCGGCTTCCTCAGTAACAAATGGCTAGGCGTGGCCGAACCGGCCACGCCGCTCGAAAACCGCTCGCTGGTCAAATACAAGCTGATCATCGATGACTTTGGCGGTTGGGACCTGTTCCAGCAGTTGCTTCAGGCGCTGAAGGCAGTCGGCGACCGCCACGGCGTCGACATCGCCACCATCGCCAGCGCCTGGGTGCTGGAGCAGCCGCACGTGGCGGCCGTCATCGTCGGCGCTCGCAACCAGGCACATGCGCTTGCCAACGCCGGCATCATGGACATCACGCTCGATGCCGAGGACCGGGCGCGGATTGCCGCCGTCATCGTGCAAGGCGCCGGCCTCGAGGGTGATGTCTACACGCTGGAGCGCGACCGCCACGGCCGCCACGGTTCAATCATGCATTACAACCTCAATGCGGGGAAGCAATGAGCGGCGAGCCCTCCCTGTTTTCACGCGCCAGCGCCGAGATCGTCGACCTGCATCGCTTTTTCGTTGACTGGTTCGTTGCGGCGCGCGCCAATAAGGCGGACTTCAGCCGCTTCGAGCGCGTCATGGGCGACGGCTTCGCCATGGTCGCGCCGGACGGCCAGATTCTCGATCGCGACGCGGTCGTCGGCCATGTCCGCACCAGCCGCGCCACGTGTGATGACGGCTTCGCCATTTCGATCGAGGACATCCGTCCGGGCTGGCAGGATGCCGAGACGATTGTCGTTTTCTACGTTGAGGCGCAACTGCGCGGTGGCAAGCACAGCCGCCGCCAGTCGAGCGCCGTCTTCACCACCAGTTCATCGGCGCCCAACGGCGTCCTATGGCGACATCTGCATGAAACCTGGCTGCAGGTGCCGGAACGCTGAACAGGAGCATCGGACATAGAGTGCGAAGCGGTTTTTGGGTTAATCCGATGTGCAGACAAAGAGACAAGTAATCCAGTTCGTGTAGCTCAAAGGGGAACAACAATGAGAAAGACGATACTTCAACTCACCACCGCGCTCGCCCTCGTAACGATGGCCGGTGCTGCGCAAGCGGCTGATTGCAAGATCACCGTCGGCCTCGTCATGGAACTGACCGGCCCGGCCGGCGAATATGGTCAGGCCGGCGCCAAATCGGTCGAGATGGCCTTCCGCGACATCAATGCTGCCGGCGGCGTGCGCGGCTGCGACCTGGCGACCGACACGCGCGACAGCCAGAGCCAGGGCAACATCGCGGTCGACGCCGCCACCCAACTGGTTCAGGTCAAGAAAGTGCCGGTCATCATCGGCGGCATCATCTCGTCGGTGTCGATCCCGATCCTGACCTCGGTCACGGCACCGGCCAAGATCGTCCAGGTGTCGCCGGCGTCGTCGTCGCCGACGCTGACGGCGCTCGGCCGCGACGGCAAGACCAATGGCATCTTCTTCCGCACCATCACCTCGGATGCGCTGCAGGGCGTCGCCGCCGCCAAATACGCGGTCGACAAGGGCTTCAAGAAGCTGTCGATCATCCATGTCAACAACGACTTCGGCGTCAACATGGTGGCCGAGTTCTCGCGCGCCTACAAAGCGCTCGGCGGCACCATCGTTTCCGACACGCCCTACAACGAAAAGCAGTCGAGCTATGCATCCGAAGTGACGGCGGCGATGGCCGGCGAGCCGGACGGGCTCTATCTCGTCAGCACGCCGGTCGACGGCGCGACGGTTGCCCGCACCTGGATTTCGCAGGGTGGCGTGCAGAAGTTCCTGCTGAATGACGGCATGAACAGCCCTGACTTCATCGAGTCCGTCGGCGCCGACTATCTGAAGGACGCCTATGGTACGTCGTCCGGTACCAGCCCGACGGCCTCCACCGACTATTTCACGAAGAACTACAAGGAATTTTCCGGCATCGAGCCGTCCAATCCGGCGGCCGACCGTTCCTACGATGCGGGCGCCATTGTCGGCCTCGCTATCGCGATTGCCGGCTCCGAGGATCCGGCCAAGATCAAGGACGCGATGTACAAGGCGGTCGACCCGGCCGGCACGCCGATCTTTGCCGGCAAGGATGAATTCGCCAAGGCGCTCGGCCTGATCAAGGACGGCAAGCCGATCCGCTACGAAGGCGTCATCGGTCCCGTCGCCTTCGACAAATATGGCGACATCACCGGCCCCTTCCGGCTCTGGAAGATCGTCGACGGCAAGGTGACGACCGACGGCGAAATGACCACCGACGACGTCAACGCGCTGCAAGCCAAACTTCAGTAAGACAGCTTCTCGCCCGGCGTCGATCCGATCTCATCGCGATCGACGCCGGACGGTCAGTCTGTCTCGCACATAAATGGCCGTGAGAACCATCTCGTTTGCACGGACAAGGGTTTGACCGGCAGGCGATCACGAATAGGATTGGCCCATCAACAGGATTGGCCAATGTCGCCTGAAACTGAAAAACTTCTATCTGCTCTCGGCGACCGGCTGGGCGCGGGCGGTGTGCTCGCCGGCTCCGACGTGGACCAACGCTATCGCGACGATCCCGATCGCAAGCTTGGCGCTCTCCCCGAAGCGGTGCTGCGCCCGCGCGACACCCAGGGTGTCGCGGCAGCACTCGCCGCATGCAACGATCTCGGCCAGCCAGTTGTCGTGCAGGGCGGACGCACCGGGCTGACGGGCGCCGCGCGCGTGCAGGCGGGTGAAATCGTGCTGTCGCTGGAGCGCATGACGGGTCTCGATGCGCCGGATCGCCAGTCCGCCAGCATCGTCGCCGAGGCCGGCGCAACGCTGCAGGCGGTGCAGGAGGCGGCCGACGGCGCCGGTCTGATGTTCGGCGTCGATATCGGCGCGCGTGGTTCTGCGACAGTTGGCGGCAATGTCGCCACCAATGCCGGTGGCATCCGCGTGCTGCGCTACGGCATGTACCGAGCGCAGGTTCTGGGGCTGGAGGCGGTGCTTGCCGATGGCAGCGTGCTGACCTCGCTGAAAGGCCTGCCCAAGGACAATTCCGGTTACGACCTCGGCCAGCTCTTCATCGGCACGGAGGGGACGCTTGGCGTCGTCGCACGCGCGGCGCTCAGGCTGCATCCGAAGCCGGTGTCCGAGGTAAACGCCTTCTGCGCACTCCCATCGCTTGATGCGRCGATCGCCCTGCTTGGGCTGCTGCGGCAAAGGCTCGGCCCGCTGTTGTCCGCCTATGAGGTCAACTTCGCGCCGCTCTATGACGCGATGGTCGCCAGCATGGACATGCCGGCGCCGCTGCCGGCGGGTTCGCCAGTCTATGTGCTGGCCGAGATCCAGGGCAGCGAGCCCGAACGCGACGGCGAGCGCTTCGCCGAGGTCTTGATGCAAGCGGTCGAGGACGGCGTGGTCGACGATGTGGTCGTCTCGCAGTCGCCGCGCGAAGTCCGCGCGCTGTGGGCCGTGCGCGAGGACGCCAATCGCGTCCTGTTTTCGATCAAAGGCCTTGTCGGCGTCGACATCAGCATCCCGCTGGCGCGGATGGGTATTTTCCTGCGGGAAGCGGACGCTGCCATCCATGCCATGGATCCCGGCGCCGACATCTATGTCTTCGGCCATCTCGGTGACGGCAATCTGCACTACCAGGTCCGCACGATGGATCCGGCGGCGGCATACGATATCGTCTATCGCGGCGTGGCGGCAGCGGGAGGCGGCGTTTCGGCCGAGCATGGCATCGGCCTCGACAAGAAGAGGTGGCTGCATCTGGTCCGCAGCGATGCCGAGATCGCCACGATGCGGCGGCTGAAGACAGCTCTCGACCCCAGAAACATCCTCAATCCGGGGCGGGTCTTCGACCTGGTCCCGTCTGCCTTAGCGGCCGGCCTGTAGTCAACGTGGCACTGCGACATCCGTCGGCCGTGACTGCCGCGCACTCAGGTCCGTTCCGTCGCGACTTGCCTGGGGATGAGAAAACGCGCGGCGAGCACGCAGAGCAGTACGGTGAACATCAGGATCAGCGCCACCAGCGCATTGATGTCGGGGGAAAAGCCAAGCCGCATCATCGCCCACAGCCTCACCGGCAGCGTGCTTTGGGTGCCGGTGACCAGGATGGTGATCATGGTCTCGTCGAATGACAGCGCGAAAGCCAGGATGGCGCCGCCGACGATGGCGCTCGAGAGGTTCGGCAGGACGATCCGCCAGAACGTTTGCCAGCCCGWGGCGCCGAGATCGTAGGACGCTTCGACCAGCGTGCGGCTCATCGACTGCAGCCGCATCAGCACCGTGCGATAGACGATCGCCAGCACGAAAACCGTATGTCCGATGACCACCGTCAGCAGCGAGCGTTCAAGGCCGATCTCGCGGAAGAAGATCAGCAGCGCCAGACCGCTGATGATCGGCGGCATCAGGAACGGCAGGAAGATGATGAACTGCAGCAGCGTGCGCCCGGAACGGCGGCTGTGATAGTAGAGCGCCAGAAGCGTTCCGCTGACCACCGACAGGATGACGGTGCAGACACCGACGATCAGCGTGGTCCGCAGGGCGGCCAGAATGTCATGGTTTTCGGCCAGAGCGACATAGGTCGCAAGCGTCGGCGACGACCAGTCGACATTACCATGCGCAATGGTGAAAAACGACGACACGATCGGCACGGCCAGCGGGCTGTAGAGCAGCACCGCGACCAATGTCGTGATCGCAGCCAGAAAGACGGTGGATAGCCGGGGCAGGGCGGTCATATCGCTGTCCCCCGGTTGCGGCCGAAGCGCTCGCCGACAAGAATTGCCGCGATCACCACGACAGCCAGCGCCACTGACAGCGCCGCACCGAACGGCCAGTTATAGGCCGTGCCGAACTGGCTGTAGAGGATGCGGCCGAAGGTGAAGCCGCTGATCCCGCCGACCATTTGCGGCGTCAGGAAATCGCCGATCGCCAATACGAACACGAAGCTCGCCGCGGAGGCGACGCCTGGCAGGCTGAGCGGCAAGGTGATGCGCAGGAACGTCTGCAGGCCGCTTGCGCCCAGATCGTCGGAGGCGCGCAGCAGCACCTGCGGAATCCGCTCCAGCGACAGGAAGATCGGCAGGATGGCGAACGGGATCAGCAGCAGCGTCAGTGTCAGCAGGATGGCGTTCATGTTGAACACGAAAAGCGTCGATGGCTCCTGCAGGATGCCGAGCCCGACCAGCGCCTTGTTGAGAAACCCGTTAAGGCCGAGGATGCTGCGGATCGCGTAGATCTTGATGACGTAGCTCATCAGCAGCGGCACCAGCAGCAGCATCAGCAAGGCGTAGCGCCAGCGCCCTTTCAGGGTCGTCAGAAAATAGGCGGCGGGATAGGCGAGCAGAATGCAGATTGCCGCCACCGAGAGACACAGCACGATGGTGTTCCAGAATACCGGAAGAAAGATCGGATCGGTGAAGAAGCGGACATAGTTGCCCAATGACAGCGTATGAACGATCGTGCCCTGGTCGACGCTGAAGAAGCTATAGCCGAGGAAGATCGCCAGCGGCACGAGGACGAAGACCACCGGCAAGGCGAAAGCCAGCACTGTCACCAGCAGCGACCATCGCCGTTCGGCGAGCGGTATCGTGCCGGTTCCGCTCATGCCAGCACCAGGTGGCCTTCATGCGGCGCAAACGCGAGGGAGATCGTCGCGCCGGATTGCAGCGTGCTGCCGTCGACCCGGCTCGGCATGCGCAGCCGCAAGCGTTGCGCAGCATGGTCGGCGTCGACAGTGATGGTGGCAACGGTCGATGAGCCGGCAAAGGCCATGTCGGCGATCGTGCCGGAAAAGCAGTTCTCTGTTTCCTTTGCATCGGCAAGGTGCAAGGCCTCGGGACGGAAGGCAGCGAAGGCACTGGCGCCATCCGCGGCGGTCTTCAAATGCGGCTGGTCACGGATCGAACAGACCAGGCGTCCGAGCGTCGTCTCGATCGATCGCAGTTCGTCCTGGACGGATCCAAGCTTTCCGGCCACCAGATTGTTTTCGCCGAAGAAGCGCGCCACGAACTCGCAATTCGGCTTGTAGTAAAGCTCGTGCGGCGTGCCGAGCTGGCGGATATGGCCGGCCTGCATGACGCAGATCCGATCGGCCATGCCGATCGCTTCTTCCTGGTCGTGGGTGACGAACAGAAAGGTGGTTTTGATTTCGCGCTGGATGGATTTCAGGAACTCCTGCATTTGCCGGCGCAGCTCGAGGTCGAGCGCCGCCAGCGGCTCGTCGAGCAGGATCAGGCGCGGCTGGCAGATCAGCGCGCGGGCCAAGGCGACGCGCTGGCGCTGGCCACCGGAGAGCTGGGCTGGAAAGCGGTCGGTGAAACGGCCGAGCTGGACAAGCTCCAGCGCTTCCGCGACGCGGCGCGCAATCTCCTTGCGCGGCAGGTGGCGAACCGAAAGGCCGTAGCCGACATTGCCGGAAACGGTCAGATGCGGAAACAGCGCATAGTCCTGGAACACGGTGTTGAATGGCCGCCGGTTGATCGGCATGCGGCTGATGTCGTGGCCGTCGAGCCGGATCTCGCCCGACGTCAGTGGTTCCAGCCCGCCGATCAGCCGCAGCACCGTGGTCTTGCCGGAGCCTGACGGCCCAAGAACGGTCAGGAACTCACCGTCCTTGATCGACAGGTCGATGTCGTGCAGCACCGGAACGGTGCCGTAGGATTTCGAGACGGACCGCAGCGTCAAGAGGTCGGTGTTCTGGTTCATGGAATACTCTCGCATACGCTTCGGCGGTCCGGAACGTCCGGACCGCCGGGTCCCTCGAAGTCTTCGTGCGGAAAGATCAGGGCGTGGCCTTGATCTCGTTCCACATGTCCGACCGCTTCAGCGGGTCCTCGACATTGTTGAGCCAGACCAGCTTGTCGTTGCCGCCGGCGCTGCCGGTCTCCGTCACCGTGTTGCCGAAACCGGTGCGCTCGGAAAGCTCGCCGCTGACCTTCTTGCTCAGCATGAAGTCGATCCATTTCTCGGCCGCCGCATTGTCGCGGACGCCCTTGGAGATGACCCAGTTGTCGAGCCAGGCAAGCGCACCCTCGCTTGGATTGACGTAGGCGACATGGGCGCCGATCTTCTGCAGCGCCTTGACCTGCTGCTGGCCGTAATTGGCCCAGATCAGTGCCACGTCATTGTTCTGATAGATCTGCTGCGCCTCGTCGGCGGTGGTGTAGAAGCTCAGCACATTGCGCTTGAGTTCGACCAACTTGGCCTTGACCGCCGCCATCTGTTCTTCATTCAGATTGAACGGATCCTTGTAGCCGAGCGTCAGCGCGGTGAACGAGAAATTGTGCTCGCCATTGTCATAGGCCAGAACCTTGCCCTTGTAGGCTGGGTCCCACAGGACCGACATCGATGTCGGCGCCGGTTTGACCTTGTCGGTGTCGTAGATCAGGCCGATCGAGTCGAAGCAGAACGGAATGCCATAGACCTTGCCGTCCTTGGTGACGCCGCTCACCGCAGTCAGATCACGGAAGCGCGGCAGCACCTCTTTCTGGTTGGCCAGCTTCGTCACGTCGATCGGCGACACCAGATCGGCCTTGATGTAGCGCTGCAACTGGGCGGTGTTGACGGCGAAGACGTCGAAGTCCTGCCCTTCGCTGCCCTTGATCTTGGCCCAGATCTCGTCGTCGCTGCCGATGAACACGACATCGACGCCGACGCCGGTTGCCGCGGTGAAATCCTTCACCCAGTCCGGGTCGGCGTAGCCGTCCCAGGCCAGAACCCGAAGGTTCGCGGCCAAGGCTGCCGAAGTCATCAGGCCGATGCCGAGCCCGATTGTCGCCATTCTTAGAAACAGTTTCTTCAGTCCCATTTTTAATCTCCCATTGTCGTTCTGATGGACCGCAGTTTCCGGACCTTCGCCGTCACAGCTGGGTGACGGCGACCAGTCCCTCGTCCGGCACCGACACCATCCGGTTGCGCAGTGGCTTGCCGAATGTCTGTGCCTGGATTTCATACTCGTCGCCGGAAGCCGTCTTGATGCCGGAGGCGTAGCTCATCACCGCTGCACCGAAGAAATAGGCATGCAGGTCGCCTGCTCTGCGGTGCATCGGGTAGCGGAAATGGAAATGTTCGAGATTGGCGATCGAATGCGACATGTGCGCCTCGCCCGACAGGAACTCCTGCTCCCAGATGACGGCGCCGTCGCGCAGGATGCGGGAATGGCCGCGCACTTCATCGGGCAGGTCGCCGATCAAAAGCTCCGGGCCGATCGAGCAGGAGCGGAGTTTTGAATGGGCGAGATAAAGGTAGTTCTCGGCTTCCGTCACATGGTCGGAGTATTCGTTGCCGAGCGCATAGCCGATGCGATAGGGGTGGCCATCCGGCCCATTGAGATAGAGCCCGACGATCTCGGCCTCTTCCGCGCCGGCGCGCGCGAAGGCCGGCATCGGCAGCGCAGCGCCGGGCGGCACGACGCAGGTGCCGACGCCCTTGAAGAACCATTCGGGCTGGATTCCGATCTGCCCGGCGGCGGGTTTGCCGCCCTCGAGACCCATGCGGAAGATCTTCAGTGAATCGGATTCCTCGGCGTCCTCGCCATGCGTAAGCACATGCATCTTGTCGCGTGCCGCGGCGCTGCCGGTATGGGTCAGGCCCGTGCCGGTGACCAGGAAGCGCGCCGGTTCCGGATGGTCGACCGGGGCCAGCACGCGGCCGTCGCGCAACAGCTCGTCATAGTCGACCGTTGCAGTGCCCGTCCGCTTCTCGACAAGTGCGGCGATAGAAACGCCCTCGGCAATTGCCGCTTCGGCAAGTTCCAGCACGGTGCCGGTCTTTTCGAGCGGGTGCAGGTGATTTCCGTCGTCGGAGACACGGCCAACCCGCCTGTTGCCATCGGGCATTCTGAACTGAACAAGGCGCATGAGGTAACCTTCTTCCCTTGAGGCCGTGTGGGTCACACCCAGCCCGCATCGACGATGAATTGCTGGCTTGTGCACATGCGGCTGTCGTCGGCGGCGAGGAACAGCGCCATGCGCGCTATATCGGAGGGCTGCAGCCGGTCGGGCAGGCACTGTCGCTCCTCGATCTGCCGCTCTCCGGCCGGGTTCAGCCACAAGCGCATCTGGCGCTCTGTCATCACCCAGCCAGGCACCATGCAGTTGACGCGGATGCGCTCGGGACCAAGCTCGCGGGCCAGCGCCCGCGTCATGCCGTAAACCGCCGCCTTGGCCGTCACATAAGCGGGGCAATCGGGATCGCCGACCATCCAGGTGATGGAACCGAAATTGATGATCGAGCCGCCGCCCCGCGAGCCCATCTGCGGGCGCACCGCTTGCGCCGCAAAGAACTGGTGGCGCAGATTGACCGCCATGCGGTCGTCCCAATAGGCGACCGTCACGTCATTGGTTTGATGGCGATCATCGTTGCCGGCATTGTTGCACAGAACCTGGATCGGGCCGTTGTGCTGCATCGCTTGCACCGTTGCCGCCTGCAGTTGCTCGACGTTGCGCAGGTCGCAGGCAATGAACAGCGGCGCACGATGTCCATCCGCCGCGATCGCGTCCACCAGGCGCTGGGACGGCTCCTCGGCCACATCGACAAAGGCAACGCGGCTGCCTTGCGCGCAGAAATGGCGCACCAGGCTTTCGCCGATGCCGCTGCCGCCGCCGGTTATGAAGACGCTGCGATCCTTGAGGCTGGGGTAGGTGGCGTAGCCGCCCATTTCATCCATCGCGCGCGCCTCTCTAGTGGGAATGCCGGGGGATGCCGGCATCGCGCCGACCGACGAGAAAGTCGAAATCGCAGCCCTTGTCGGCCTGCAGGACGCGCTCGACATAGAGGCTCTGGTAGCCGCCTTCGGGCGGCGTCGGCGGCTGCCAGTTGTGTCGGCGGATAGCCAGTTCCTCGTCCGACACCAAAAGCTCCAGGCGCCGGCCGGCCACGTCCAGCTCGATGATATCGCCATCGCGCACCAGCGCCAGCGCCCCGCCGGCCGCTGCTTCCGGCGCCACATGCAGCACCACGGTGCCGTAGGCGGTGCCGCTCATGCGCGCGTCCGAGATGCGCACCATGTCGGAGATGCCTTGCTTCAGCAGCTTGGCCGGCAGCGGCATGTTGCCGACCTCGGCCATCCCGGGGTAGCCACGCGGTCCGCAATTCTTCAGCACCATCACTGAAGAGGCGTCGATATCCAGCTCCGGATCGTCGATGCGGGCGTAGTAGTGCTCGATGTTTTCGAAGACGATCGCCTTGCCGCGATGCTGCATCAGCTCGGGCGTTGCCGCCGACGGTTTGATGACCGCCCCGTTGGGCGCCAGATTGCCGCGCAGGATCGAGATGCCGCCTTCCCTGGTCAGCGGGTCGCTCAGCGGGCGGATGACCTCGGTGTTGTAGTTGGGCGCGCCGTCGATCAACTCGCCAATGGTCTTGTTGCTGACGGTCATGGCGTCGCGATGAAGAAGCCCCACTTCATCAAGCGACGCCATGACCGCAGCCAGCCCCCCGGCATAGTAGAAATCTTCCATCAGGAACCGCCCCGATGGCATCAGATCGACAATGGTCGGAACGTCGCGGCCAAGGCGGTCCCAGTCATCGAGGCTGAGATCGACGCCGACACGGTTGGCGATGGCGATCAGGTGCAGCACCGCATTGGTCGAGCCGCCGATCGCGCCATTGACGCGAATGGCGTTCTCGAACGCTTGCCTGGTGAGAATCTGCGCGATCGTCACATCCTTGCGGACCAGCTCGACGATCTGGCGTCCGGCCATCTGGGCGAGCACGCCACGGCGTGAATCCACCGCCGGGATCGCGGCATTGTCCGGCATGCCGATGCCGAGCGCCTCCACCATGCTGGCCATGGTCGAAGCCGTGCCCATTGTCATGCAGCTGCCCGCCGACCGGCTCTGGCCCTGTTCGGCGGCAAGGAAATCGGCGACCGGCATGCGGCCGGCCTTCACCTCTTCGGCGAATTTCCAGACATGCGTGCCCGAGCCAATATCTTGTCCGCGGAACTTGCCGTTGAGCATCGGTCCGCCGGAAACGGTGATGGTCGGCAGATTGCATGATGCAGCACCCATCAGCAGCGCAGGCGTGGTCTTGTCGCAGCCGACCAGCAGGATGACGCCGTCGATAGGATTGCCGCGGATGGATTCCTCGACATCCATGCTGACCAGATTGCGAAACAGCATGGCGGTGGGGCGCATGTTGCTCTCGCCCAATGACATGACCGGAAATTCCAGCGGCAGGCCGCCGGCTTCATAGACGCCACGTTTGACGTGGTCGGCCAGGGCGCGCAGATGCGCGTTGCATGGTGTCAGTTCCGACCAGGTGTTGCAGATGCCGATCACCGGGCGGCCGTCGAAAGCGTCGGCGGGAATGCCTTGGTTCTTCATCCAGCTGCGGTGCATGAAGGCATTCTTGCCCTCGCCGCCGAACCAGGCCTCGGACCGCAGCTTGCGTTTGGTCTCGGTCACGATGCCAGCTCTCGATTGGCGCGGCGCCTGTTGCGGTTCTCGACACTGCGGCGCACGTCTTCCTCGGCATCGTCGATGAGCACCAGCAGCGCCTTTTGCGCGCCGGCGGCATCGCGCGCGGCGATCTTCTCAGCCACTTCCCGGTGCAGCGGCAAAGAGTGGCGCTGTCCTTCCGGATTGTCGTTGGAGAGGCGGAAGCTCATCACCAGAGCGGTTTCGACCAATGCCGCGAGCGAGCCGATCAGCTCGTTGCCGGTCATGCGCAGAATGGTCTGGTGGAACAGCAGATCAGGCTTGGCGAAGCGGTCGCCGTCGTCGACAACGGCTTCCATTTCGGCGAGTGCGGCGTTGATCTCGGCGATCTGCGCCGGCGTGGCGCGCTGCGCGGCAAGTGCGGCCGACATCGGCTCGATGGCCCGGCGCAGTTCGAACAGCGCCCGCACATCGTCGGCGCTGACGCCGCTGGCGTAACGCCACGACAGGACGTCCGGGTCGAGGAAGTTCCAGTCGGAGCGGGGACGCACCCTTGTCCCGGTCTTCGGCCGCGATTCGACGAGCCCCTTGCCGGCCAGCACCTTGATCGCCTCACGCAGCACCGTGCGGCTGACCCCCAGCATCTCGCTGGAATCGTCCGCATTGGGCAGTGCCTCGCCGGGCAGGAAATCGCCCTGCACGATGCGCAACCCGATCTGCTCGACAACCGTCGCATGCAGTGCCGTGGAGCCGCTGGAAACCGCGACGGCGACGCGCGAAGTGCGCGCCGTGCTAAAAGATTTCTTATTCTTCATACTATTCATATGATATGTCTTATAGCCATAGCGATGGGAGTCAAGGGATGGGAACGCGCCGATGACAAAGAATTCCGCAGCCGTTGCCGAGCAGGATCAAGCGCTGATCTCGATCAGCGATGGCATTGCGACGGCCGAGATTGCTCCGGCCGCCGGCGGCGCGGTAGCGTCGTATCGCTGGCGGCAAGACGGCTCTGTCGTGGACTGGCTACGCCCGGCCGATCCGGCGGCGATCAGACGCCGCGATGCCGGCGCCATGGCCTGCTTCCCGCTGGTTCCCTATTCCAACCGCATAAGGGATGGTCGCTTCGCCTTCGCCGACCGGACTATCACTCTGCCGACAGCGCCCGACGATCCGCATCATGAGCACGGCCATGGCTGGCGTCGGCCATGGGCAGTCGGGCGGCACGAATCCAGCACTGTCGTCTTGCGTTATCGCCACGCCGCCGACTCCTGGCCATGGAGCTACGAGGCCGAGCAAGTCATCTCGCTCGCCGATGGCAGTCTGGGCATCACCATTTCGCTGCGCAATCTCTCGGACACGCCGATGCCGGCCGGCTTCGGCCTGCATCCTTATTTCCCATCGACGCCGTGGACGCATGTCCAGGCGCCGGTGTCCGGCATGTGGGAGACCGATGCGGATATCTTGCCAACCCGCCACGTCCTGCCGCCGGCCGGTGCCAACCCGACCACGGGCTTCGATGTGTCCGAGACGGACTTCGATACCGTCTTCACCGGATGGACGGGCCGGGCCCGGATTTGCTGGCCGGAGCATGGACGGCAACTGGAGATCGAGGCCGAGGTGCCGCTCGATTTCCTCGTTCTCTACACACCGCCCGGCGAGCCGTTCTTTTGCGCCGAGCCCGTCACCAACATCACCGATGCCTTCAACCGCGACGGGGGCATCGACACCGGCCGCATCGTGCTGGCGCCTGGCCAGATGCGATCCGCCAGCGTTCGCTTCACGCCCTCACAGGCGGTCTGACCGTCCGAATGAAGGCAGTCAGAACGGATAATGCTGGCCCGGATCCTCGATCGTCACCCAGCGCAAATCGGTGAACTCGGCGATCGATGCCTTGCCGCCGAAACGGCCATAGCCCGAGCCCTTGACGCCGCCGAACGGCATTTGTGCCTCGTCGCCGACGGTCGGGCCATTGATATGGCAGATGCCGGCTTCGATGCGCGCAGCGACCGCCATGGAGCGCTTGATGTCGCGGCTGAAGACCGCTGACGACAGGCCGTATTCGGTGTCGTTGGCGACACGCACGGCCTCGTCCTCGCCCTTGACCCGGATCACCGGCTTGACCGGCCCGAAGGATTCTTCGGCATAGACGCGCATGGCCGGCGTGACATCGTCGAGCAAGGTCGCTTCCACCACGGTGCCACTGCGCTTGCCGCCGGCCACCAGCCTGGCGCCCTTGGCGACGGCATCGGTGACGAGTTCCTCCATCTTGTCGGCCGCCTGGCTGCTGATCAGCGAGCCCAGCACGACATGGCCGCGTGGATCGCCCGCCGGCAGTTGCGACGCGCGCGCCGCGAGCTTGGAAACGAATTCATCGGCGACCTTTTCGTCGACGATCAGACGCTCGGTCGACATGCAGATCTGGCCCTGATGCATGAACGCGCCGAAGGTGGCGGCGTTGACGGCCGCGTCGATGTCGGCATCGTCCAGCACAAGCAACGGCGCCTTGCCGCCGAGTTCGAGCAGCGCCGGCTTCAGGTGCCGTCCGGCGAGTTCGGCGATGATCCTGCCCACCTTGGTCGAGCCAGTGAAGTTGACGCGCTTGACTGCAGGGTGCGCGACCAGCGCCTCGACAAGGCCGGCGGCGTCCTTCGGATCGTTGGTGACGACATTGATGACGCCCTTCGGCAGGCCGGCCTCGACCAGCACCTGGCCGATCAGCCGGTGCGTGCCGGGGCACATTTCGGAAGCTTTCAGCACCACCGTGTTGCCGCAGGCGATCGGCATTGCGATGGCGCGGGTGCCGAGAATGACCGGCGCATTCCACGGCGCGATGCCGAGGCAAACACCGGCCGCTTGGCGGATGGCCATGGCCAGCGTGCCCGGCTTGTCGGATGGGATGATCTCGCCCGAAATCTGCGTCGTCATCGCCGCCGCCTCGCGCAGCATGTTGGCCGCCAGCATGACGTTGAAGCCGGCCCACGGGCCGGTCGCGCCGGTCTCTTCCATCATCAGCTTGGTGAATTCGCCGACCTTCGAGGCCATGACGTCGGCCGCTTTGCTCAGCAAGGCGCGGCGCTCGCCAGGCCCGGTCTTCGACCAGGCCGGAAAGGCGGCCGCTGCGGCCTCGACCGCGGCATTGGCGTCGGCAATGCTGGCTGCGGCGGCGCGAGTCGCCAGCTTGCCGGTGAACGGATCCATGCGCTCGTAGGACGCCGCACCCGAGGCAGCCCGTTCGTCGCCGTCGATCAGAAGTCCGATGTCCATGACTGTCTCCATCCCTCTATTCTTGTGTGACCATGATCTTTTCCGAAAACCGGTTCCCGCTTTTCGGAATCATGGTCTAGAATCCGAACATTTCGGCATTGATCGATGCTTCGAGGCCACCGTCGACCGGTACGTTGGCGCCGTTGATCCAGCGCGCGCCATCCGAGCACAGGAACAGCACCACCGGTGCGATATCGCCCGCTGTGCCGGCGCGCCCGACCCTGGCAATGTCGCTGTCGACGCGGGCGTCGCCGAGCACGGTGCGGAACTGTTTGAGGATCGGTGTCTCGACCGGGCCAGGGCTTACCGCATTGACGCGGATGCCGCGGCGTTTGAACAGGTCCTGGTGCGCCGCACGGAAGGTCCATAGCAGCAGCAGTTCCTTGGAGACGGGAGATAGCCTTCCTCGTTCCTGACCGCATGGTCGCAGACCACCTCGGCGACATCGGGAAAACCTTCGATGCCGACCATCGAGGCGGCGCGGTTGAGATGGGCGCGCCAGCCATAGCCGGCGATCGAGGCGACGTTGACGATGGCGCCGCCTTCGCGAAGTTTTGGCACAAGACCTTCCGAAAGCGCCCGCAGCCCGAAGAAATTGACGGCCAGTGTCGCCGCCGCACCGGTGTTGCCGGAGAGGCCAGCGACATTGCAGAGTGCGTCGATACGCTGCGGCAGACGCGCGATGAGATCGTCGACACCGGCCTTCGACGAGATGTCGGCCTTGACGAAGCTGCCAACCGCGGCAGCCGGCTCACGCACATCGACGCCGATCACATCGGCGCCGAACTGGCCGGCGAGTTCCGCGGTGCGGGCGCCGATGCCGGAAGCGACGCCGGTGACAAGGATGGTCTTGCCGAAGAGCATGGTCATGCCTTTTCCTGATGCATCTTGGTTTGTTGTGGCGTCGCGTCGTCATCTGCGGAGGCCGCCGCGAGCCTGACGCGATAACCGACCGGCAGCAGGCGAAGCCCAAAGCGCTCCTCGATCGTCCCCCACAGGCCGCGCGGCAGGAAAAGCGAGAACAGCACCGCCGTGGCGCCAAGCCCGACCAGATACCAGACACCGGTGCCGCCGAACCATGTCTCGATGAGGAAGAACACCAGCGCGCCGAGAATGGCGCCCTCGAAAGTGCTGATGCCGCCGACCAGCACCATGAAGATCATGTAGGCGGTCCATTGCACGTTGAAGTAGGTCTTCGGCTGGAAGGTGATGGAGGTCGCCAGCCACAGCGCACCGGCAATGCCGATGCCGAAGGCGGCAAGCACGAACAGCAGCCGCTTGGTGCCGGTGACGCGCACGCCGACCGAGGCGGCGGCGTCCTCATTGTCCCGGATCGCCCGGATCGCGGCACCGGTGCTGCCGCGCAGCAGACCAAACAGGATGGCAAGCAGCGCGGTCATCGAGGCCAGCGCCAGCCAGTAGATCGTCGCTCGCCTAGTGCCGGCGTCGTAGACATTCAGCGAGATCAGCGAGGTGCCGGTTTCGCCCTGCACCAGCCGGTCGAGATTGACCAAGAGATGCGTGAGTGCTGCGATCACCCACATGCCGATGGCGAATTCGCCATTTCTCAGCCGCAGCATGAAAAGCGAGAGCGGGATAGACACCACGCCAACGACAAGTCCGGAGGCGAACAGCGCCAGGAACGGGTTGAGGCCCGCATCGGCCAGCCGGATGGCGAAATAGGCGCCGAGGCCGAAGAACACCTGCTGGCCGACCGAGACCAGCCCGCCGAAGCCGGCCAGCGCATTCCACATCGCCGCTAGGATCACATAGATGAACAGTGCGGTCATGCGGTCGACCGCACCGGCCGACAGGAACTGCGGCGCGATCGCAAGCAAGGCGATGATGACGGCGACGGCCATCGCGGCAATCCGCGATGTCGCCGTGCCGCGCTCGATGACAGGCATGGCGGCGGGAGCACTCATGACGTCTTCCCGAGGCGCAGCAGGCCGCGCAGGCCGAGGCCGGACGCGGACAGCCGCACGAAAAGCACGACGAGAAAGACAGCGTGGCCGCCGATCAGAAACCCCTGCGGATGCACCTGTGCGCCGAGCGTCTGGGCAAGCGCCAGCACGATACCGCCGATCAGCGTTCCCCACAGCGAACCGGCGCCGCCGATCACCGCCGCCTCGAAGGCGAACAGCAATTGCGGCGCCCCGGCATAGGGATCGAAGGTAGCGCGCATGCCCAGGAACGCACCGGCAAGGCCAACCGTGACCATGGCGATGGCCGCGGCAATGGCGTTGGCGCGGCGGGCATCGACACCGACCAGGCCGGCCGTATCGGGGTCTTCCGAGGTGGCGCGGATCGAGCGGCCAAGCCTGGTGTGCGTGAGGAACAATTGCAGCCCGCCGAGCAGGACAATTGCGGTGGCAAACATCATCACCGCGAGCTTGCCGACATAGATGCTGCCTGGCCATTCCCAGGAATCATAGGACAGGCTGCCGATATAGGGCGCCAGCGAACGCGTATCCGCGCCGAACTGCTCGAACAACAGATTGTCGATGACGATGGCCAGGCCGAACGTCGTCAGGATCGGCAGCAGGGCTCCACCGCGCGCGCTGCGTTCGAGCAGGAAGCGCTGCAGCGCCCAGCCGATCGCCGCCATCAATGGCAGCACAATGAGCAGGCCGACAAAGGGCGAGACGTGGAATCGCGAGGCCAGCAACCACAGCGCATAGGCGGAAAGCACCGCAAGGCTGCCATGCGCGAGGTTGATGATGCGCATCACCGAAAACATGAACGACAGGCCGCAGGCGATCAGCGCGTAATAGCCGCCGAGAAGGATGCCCTGGATGATCTGGTTGCTCATGCCGGAACGCTTCCGGTGCTTTTCCGGTGCAGACCGAAATAGGCCTTCGTCACCTCGTCGCGCGAAACCTCCTTGCTTGGTCCTTCGAGCGCGACACGCCCTTCGAGCATGCAGATGACCCTGTCGGATACAGCGAGCGCCCGGTTGAGGTCCTGTTCGACCAGGATGATCGTCGTGCCTGAAGCGATCAGCCCTTGCAACGCGGCGTAGACACGGTCGACGATCAGCGGCGACAGGCCGAGCGAAACCTCATCGAGCAACAGCAGTTCCGGGTTGCTCATCAAGGCCCGGCCGATCGCCGTCGCCTGCTGCTCGCCGCCCGAGAGGTGGCCCGTCCTGGCATGGCGGCGCGGTTTGAGGTTGGGGAACATCTCGAGCACCTTGTCGACACTCCAGTCGCCCGGCCGGCCGACGGTCCTGCCAAGCAGGAGGTTCTCCTCGACCGTCATCTGCACGAACAGTTTTCGTCCTTCCGGCACCAGCGCGATGCCCATCCCGACGCGCCTGTGGGACGGCACGCTGGTGAGGTCGGCGCCGTCGAGCAGCACGCGGCCGGCGGCCGGCTGATGCGCCCCGGCGATGGCCCGGAGTAGCGTCGTCTTGCCGGCGCCATTGGCACCGACCAGCGCCAGCGTCTCGCCGCGTTCGATCGTGAAGCTCACGCCGCGCACCGCCTGCAGCAGCCCATGCCGGACAACCAGGTTCTCGACCGACAGCAGGCTCATTTCGGGCCTCCGCCGAGATAGGCACGCACGACCTCAGGGTCGGCCATCACCGCTTGCGGCTCGCCATCGGCGATGATCTTGCCGGCATCCATGCAGATCAGCCGCTCGGCCACCTGCAGCAGGATATGCACGATGTGCTCGATCCAGACGATGCCGATCTTGCGCCGGCGCAATTCCTTGATCGTGTCGACAAGTTCGCCGGCTTCGCCATCGGTCAGGCCGCCGCCGATCTCATCGAGCAGCAGCAGCGTCGGTCTTGCGGCAAGCGCCCTTGCCAGTTCCAGCCGCTTGCGGTCGAGCAGTCCGAGCGTCTCGGCGCGGCGGTTGGCAACGCCCAGCATGCCRCACAGTTTCAGCGAGCCGAGCGCCTCCTCATAGGCCTCGTCGCGGCCGAGACCGGCGCCGTGCGAGGCGGCGACGAAGACATTCTCGAAGGTGGTCATGCCGCTGAACGGTTTTGGCACCTGGTGCGTGCGCACCAGGCCGAGCCGGCAACGTTGCGTCGCCGACAGCGGCGTCACATCGCCGCCCTTGAAGCTGACCGTGCCCGAGCTTGGTGGAAAAGCCCCGGCAAGCACGCTGAGCAGTGTCGTCTTGCCTGCACCATTCGGGCCGACGATGCCGACCGCCTCGTCGGCAGCCATGGTGAAGTCGACGGCATCCAGCACCACAAGTGCGCCGAAGCGCTTGTGGATAGCGGCGGCGGCGAGGATCGCCTGTTTTTGCGGATGGGTCACCAGGCGATCCTCGTCAGCGGTCCATCAGCCGTTGTAAGGCACAAGCTTGGCTTCGACGGGCACTTTCGGGTCCGTGGCATTCTCGGTCACGACATAGTCGAGCGGGAACTTGGCTCCTTCCTTGGCGGCCACCCATTGCGTGCCGATGATCGGGCCGGGAGAGACATTGGCAACCGGGCCGCTGGTGAAGTCGACCTTGCCGATCATCGTCTCGGTCTTGAGCTGGCTCAGCGCCTTGGCCACCGCGGCCTTGTCCTTGGCGTCGCTGCTTGCCTTCAGCGCTACGAAGCCGGCGTCGAGCAACGACATCGAGGCGCCAAGCTGCTGCGTCCACTGCTTGCCGCTCGCCGCCTCGTAGCCGTCGGCCAGCTCGGTTCCCGAAACGCCGGTCAGCGGCGACTTGTAGGGGAAGGCCTTGTGCCAGTAGGCGGCACTCGAAATCTTCATGCCGAGATCGCCGAGCGCTTCGATGTCGGATGGGAACAGGCCGGTCTTGGCGACCTGGCAGATCTTGATCTGCTTGATCAGCCCTTGCTGTGCCGCCTGTCGCCAGAACGCCGCGAAGTCCGGCGGGATCGGGAAGGAATTGAAGATCTCGACGCCTTCCTGCTTGAACAGCGCGATCTGCGAGGAATAGTCGGTGGTGCCGGTTTCATAGGCGCCGGGATCGACGATGGTGAACCCTTGCTTGGCCAGCAGCGGCGCCAGATTGGCGCGCCTTTTTGTTGGTCTCGATCAGGTTCCATTGCGAGATGTAGGTCTTGAAGAACTCGCCGACGCCGAAGCCGAAATGATAGGTCCATTTGAACGGCGAGGGTGCACCGGGCTTTGCGCCGCGGCCGAAATACCAGGCCTCCCAAGGCATGACTGTCGACAGGCACGGCACCCCTGCGGCTTCGCAGGCGTCGGCCACCGGGTTGATCACCTCGGGCGTCGRCACGGCCAGCATCAGGTCGATGGCCTGGTTGTTGATCAGGTCCTTGGCCAACTGGCCGGCGCGCGATGGGTCGGACTGCGTGTCCTGGTCGAGGATTTCAACGCTGTACTTCTTGCCGCCCAAGTCGAGGCCGCCGGCCAGCGCCTTGCGGGCCAGATCGAGCACGTAGCCGTCGGTCTGGCCGAAACCGGCGAGCGGCCCGGTGCGCGGACTGACGAAGCCGACCTTGAGCGTGTCGCCTGCTTGAGCAAAGGCGCCGCGGCCGCCAAGCGCGAGCGCTGCGCCGCCGGCAATCGATGTGGCGATGAACTGGCGTCGCGATAGGCCCGGAATGGTGGATCTGCTGCCAATGGCGTGGGTCATATTTTCCTCCCTCTGTGGCTCCTCCATCGTCACAGTGCACCACCGGTTTGGTTCGGTAAAATGATATTTTGCGGTGTTTCATTAACCCCTGGGTTAGGAAACTGCCCGGCCGAGACGACGTCCGGTTGGAATGTCCGAGACGTCAGCTGCCTTGCCTTGCCGCTTCGCGGATGGTCTGCAGCAGGATGGAGAAGGCCGGCGAGGGCGCGGTATCCGTCCGCATGGTCAGGCCGACCGGGCCCTTGGTTTCCTCGGTGTTGACCGGCAAGGCGACGAAGGCACCGCTGCCCAGTTCATTGGCAACGACGCCGGCCGAAATGATCCAGACGGCATTGCTCTGCCGCAGGAAGGCGCGACCGAACGAGTCCGAGACGGTTTCGATCTCGGTTGCCGGCGCGGTCATGCCGTTGGTGATGAACAGCCGGTCGACGAAGGGACGGATGACGGATTCCCGCGTCGGCATCAGCATCGGGAATTCGTCGAGGCGCGCGAACACGTCCTGCCCGGGATCAAGCAGCGGATGTCCCGCTCGCACCACGAACAGCACCTGTTCGGAGTAGAGGTGCTCGAAGAAGAAGCCGGTCATGTTCTCCGGCGCTGCCAGCCGCCCGACAACGAGATCGAGCGCGCCGGTGCGCAATTGTTCGAGCAGCACCGCGTTCTCGCCGGTGACGATCTTGATCGCCGCCCCGGTGCCCTCCTTGAGAAACAGGGTCATGGCGAGCGGCATCACCCGCGCTGACACTGTCGGCAGCGCGCCGATGCGGATCGGGTGCCGGTTGACCGCCCCATCCTGCCGGACGGAATCGACACCTTGCTTGAGCGCCGTGATCGCCGTGCCGGCATGGCGAAGGAAGATCTCGCCGATGCGCGTCAGCCTGATGCCGCGGCCATCGCGTTCGACCACCGCCACGCCGAGCGCCTCTTCCAGTTCGCGCAACGTCTTGGTCACCGCCGGTGGGCTGACATGCAGCAAATCGGCCGCTCGCGCCACGCTTCCTTGCCGTGCAACTTCCAGGAATGCCTGCAGGTGACGGAACCGGATGCGGCTCTCGGACATGGATTTGATAACCCCTAAGTTAATGAAACGGCGCAAAATATCATTTTACCGAACCAAATGCCTTGTGCAATGTGGAGATGGAGGATCGAAATCGTGCCATTCGTCACCATCGGCGGCATCACGCTGCACCACCGTCACGTCGAGGCGAACGGCAGCGCGCGCCCGATCGTGTTCATCAATTCGCTCGGCACCGACTTCCGGATCTGGGACGAAATTGTCTCGGCTCTTGATGGGGAAATGCCTTTGCTGGTCTATGACAAGCGCGGCCACGGCCTGTCCGACATCGGCGACATCAGGTCGATCGACGATCATGTCGACGATCTCTCGGCGCTCCTCGATCATTTCGGGTTGGAGAAGGTCGTACTGTGCGGCCTGTCGGTGGGCGGCATGGTCGCGCAAGGCCTCTACGCCAGGCGACCCGAGATCGTCGAGGCCATGATCCTGTGCGACACGGCCCACAAGATCGGCACGACGGACAGCTGGAACACGCGCATCGCAACGGTCGAAAGCAGAGGGATCCAGGAGATTGCCGATGGGGTGCTCAAAGTGTGGTTCACCCCCAGCTTCCACGCAACGCGTTCAGCCGAGCTCGACGGCTACTGGAACATGCTGACCAGGCAGGCGCTCGCCGGCTATCTCGGGACATGCGCGGCCGTTCGCGACGCCGATTTCAGCGAGGCCGCGCGCCGTATCTCCGTACCGACGCTTTGCATCGCCGGTGATCAGGACGGCTCGACGCCTCCCGATCTTGTCCGCTCGCTGGCCGCTCTCATTCCCGGCGCGCGCTTCGAGATCATCCGCGACGCCGGACATATTCCCTGTGTCGAACAGCCCGAAGCACTTGTCGCCCTGATCCGCCATTTTATCGCATCGCTTGCCCTTGGAGCCGAAACCCATGGATGAAGTCCCCGGCAACACCGCCAGATATCGCACGGGCCTTGGCGTACGGCGGTCCGTGCTCGGCGATCCGCATGTCGACCGGGCCGAGGTCGCCGCCACCGGTTTCGACCAGCCTTTCCAGGAGCTGATCACCGAGGCCGCCTGGGGGACGGTGTGGGCACGGCCGGGCTTCACCAAGCGCGAGCGCTCGATCGTCACGCTGGCGTTGCTGGCAGCACTCGGCCATGATGAGGAGGTCGCCATGCATGTGCGCGCCACCGCCAACACCGGTGCCTCGCGCGACGACATCTGCGAAGCGTTCCTGCATGTCGCCATCTATGCCGGCGTGCCGGCCGCCAACCGTGCCTTCAAGATCGCCAAGGACGTGTTTTCGGAAATGGACGGAGCCAAGAATGCCCGCTGAGTCCGGATCGAACCGGAAGCCCGAGACCGGCGCCTTTTTCCAGCGCGACCGGACCTGGCATCCGCCGGCGCTGACGCCGAACTACAAGACTTCCGTGTTGCGTTCGCCGCAGAAGGCGCTGCTCGCCTTCGATAACACGCTGTCGGAGATTGCAGGGCCGGTCTTCGGTCACGCTATGCTCGGCGAACTCGATGGCGACCTGATCCACAATTTCGCCAGACCCGGCGAGAGGGCCATCGGCGAGCGCATCATCGTCCATGGGCGGGTGCTCGACGAACGTGGCGTTGGCGTGCCCGGCGCGCTGCTCGAATTCTGGCAGGCCAATGCCGGCGGCCGCTACCGTCACAAGAAGGACGGCTACCTGGCGCCGCTCGACCCGAACTTTGGCGGCTGCGGCCGCGCCATCACCAGTGAGGATGGCGGCTATGCCTTTCGCACCGTCAAGCCCGGTCCCTATCCTTGGCCGAACGGGCCGAACGACTGGCGGCCATCGCACATCCATTTTTCGGTCTTCGGCCATGGCTTCGCGCAACGGCTGATCACGCAGATGTATTTCGAGGGCGACCCGCTGATCTGGCACTGCCCCATCGCGCGCGGCATTCCCGACAAGGCAGCGATCGAAACGCTGATCGCCGCGCTCGACATGCAATCGACGATCCCCTTCGACGCGCGCGCCTACAAGTTCGACATCGTGCTGCGCGGGCGCCGCTCCTCGCTGTTCGAAAACAGGCTGGAGGGCAATTGATGGCCCAGTCGCTCGACCGGCTCAGGGAAAGCCCCTCGCAAACCGCGGGACCCTACGTCCATATCGGGCTGACGCCCAATTTCTGCGGCATCGGCGGCGTCTATGCGAGCGATCTTGGTGCGACCATGGTCAACGACAAGACCAAGGGCGAGCGCATCGGCCTGCGCATCCGCGTGCTCGACGGCACCGGCACGCCGCTCAAGGACGCGCTGGTCGAGATTTGGCAGGCGGATGCCGACGGGCTTTACAATTCGCCGGCGGAACTGCGCGGCACGGCCGATCCGAACTTTTTCGGCTGGGGCCGCTGCCCGACAGACATGGACACCGGCCTGTGCACGTTCGACACCATCAAGCCGGGTCGCGTGCCTTTCGCCGATGGCCGCCTGATGGCGCCGCATATCACGCTCTGGATCGTTGCCCGTGGCATCAATCTCGGCCTGCACACACGGCTCTATTTTTCCGACGAGGAGAAGGCCAATGCGCAGGATCCGATCCTGGCGCGCATCGAGCACCGCATTCGTGTACCGACGCTGATCGCCGAGCGCACCGGCGATATCTATGTCTTCGACGTCCATCTCCAGGGGGAGAAGGAAACGGTCTTCTTCGACAGCTAGGAGGCCCGCGCCATGACCGTTTCGCCCTTCGACCATCCATTGCTCTCCGCTCTTCTCGGCGACGAGGAAGCGAGCCGGCATTTTTCCGTCGAGGCGGAAATCGAGGCGATGCTCGCCTTCGAGCGCGCGCTGGCGGACGTGGAGGCGGAAAACGGACTGATCACGGGGGAGGCGGCAGCAGCCATCGTGGCGGGGCTCAGCACATTCCGGCCCGACACCGCCTTGTTGCGCGCCGGTGTCGCCAGGGACGGCGTCATCGTGCCGGAATTGGTGCGCCAGATCAGGGCAGCGGCCGGCGAACCGCATGGTGCCTCCGTTCATTTTGGCGCGACCAGCCAGGATGTCGTCGACACAGGCCTGATGCTTCGGCTCAAATCCGTCGTCGAACATCTCAGCCTCCTGTTGACCGAAACCGGCATGCGCCTCGCCTCACTCGAAGAGCGCTTCGGGGGCAGGGCGCTGACGGGGATGACGCGCATGCAGCCGGCGGTTCCAATCAAGGTGGCGGATCGCATCATGGCGTGGCGCGTGCCGCTGCAACGGCATCAGCAGAGATTGTCGGAACAGTCGAGGCGCCTGTTGGTGGTGCAGTTCGGCGGCGCGGCCGGCACTCTGGAAAAGCTGGATGACAAGGGGCCGGCGGTGCGCGCGGCCCTTGCGGCAAAGCTTGGCCTTGCCGATGCGCCGCAATGGCATAGCCAGCGCGACGCGCTCGCCGATTTCGCCGGCTGGTTGTCGCTGGTGACGGGCAGCCTCGGCAAGTTTGGCCAGGACATCGCGCTGATGGCGCAAGGCGGCACCGATATCGGGTTTTCGGGCGGTGGCGGCTCGTCGGCCATGCCGCACAAGCAGAATCCGGTAAAGGCCGAGGCGCTGGTGGCGCTGGCCCGTTTCAACGCCACGCAGCTTTCCGGCATGCATCAGGCCGTGGTGCATGAGCAGGAGCGTTCGGGCGCGGCCTGGACGCTGGAATGGCTGCTGCTGCCCCAGATGGTGGTGGCGACAGCCGCGTCGATGCGCCTTGCCGCCGAACTGGCCGGGCAGGTCGAAAGCCTGGGACGCTGATGCGCACGCAGATCGTCATCGTCGGGTCAGGACCGTCCGGCCTGCTGCTCGGCCAGCTTCTTTGCACGATCGGTATCGAGACGGTCATTTTGGAGCGCGCCAGCCGCGAGCATGTGCTCGGCCGCGTGCGCGCCGGTGTGCTCGAACAGGGTACCGTCGAACTGCTGGAGGAAGCGGGTGCCGCGGCACGGCTGCACGCCGAAGGGCTGCCGCATGCCGGCATCTCGCTCGCCTTCGACGGACGCCTGCACCGCATCGACATCGAGGCGCTGACCGGCGGCAGGCATGTCACCGTCTACGGCCAGACCGAAGTGACGCATGATCTGATGGACAAGCGCGATGCGGCAGGACTGACCACGATCTACGAGGCGGCAAACGTCACGCTGCACGATTTCGACGGCAAGGCGCCTTTTGCCACCTATGACAAGGACGGCGTCACCCATCGCATCGAGTGCGATTTTATTGCAGGCTGTGACGGCTATCACGGCGTCAGCCGCAAATCGGTGCCTGAGCGCGCGCTGAAGACCTTCGAGCGCCACTATCCGTTCGGTTGGCTCGGCGTGCTGGCGGAAGTGCCGCCGGCCGATCACGAACTGGTCTACGCCAACCACGAGCGGGGCTTTGCGCTGTGCTCGATGCGCTCGACGCATCGCAGCCGCTACTATGTCCAGTGCCCCGAGGGCGACCGCGTCGAGGCGTGGTCCGACGACCGCTTCTGGGACGAGTTGCGTCGCCGGTTGCCGGAGCAGACGGCGGCAAGCGTCGTCACCGGTCCGTCCTTCGAGAAGTCGATCGCGCCGCTGCGCTCCTTCGTTGCCGAGCCGCTGCGTTTCGGCCGGCTGTTCCTGGTCGGGGACGCCGCCCACATCGTGCCGCCGACCGGCGCCAAGGGCCTCAACCTCGCCGCCAGCGATGTGCGCTACTTGTTTGCCGGTTTGCGCGACTTCTACCGCGACAAATCGATGGCCGGCATCGACGCCTATTCAGGCAAGGCGCTGGCACGGGTCTGGAAGGCGGTACGCTTCTCCTGGTGGATGACGACGATGCTGCACCGCTTTCCCGACACCGGCGATTTCGGCCAGCGCATCCAGGAGGCCGAGCTCGACTACCTCGTACACTCGCGTGCAGCGTCGACTGCGCTCGCCGAGAACTATGTCGGCCTGCCTTACTAGTTTTTCGTATAGTCAGGCCCAAACCGTGTCGGCAGGCCGTCGGCGAGTTTCAACCAAGGGAGCTTCTCCTCAAAAGCGACATGCAGCGTGGGTACAAATTTTCCCGGCTCCTCCATCGCTGCGGCAAAAAAATGCATGACACCGGACATGTTCTTTGAGCGGAAGGACAGCGGCGAGCCACATTCATCGCAAAATGTTCTTTCCACACCGGGAGAAGAGTTGAATACCTTCGGTGGCTTGCCCAGCCATCGCCAGTGGCTGTCCAGGACGCCAATGTAGGTGGTCATCGGCGCAGAGCATTGGCGCCGACAACTTTCACAATGACAGCTCACGCATGCTTGTGCCGGGCCATCGACTTCGAAAGCAATAGCGCCACATAAGCAATGACCGCGCATGCAAATTCTCCTTGAGTCAACTGACCAGACCAATAATTTGTACCGGGAGCAGTGAGAGAGTCGCCATGAGATACGCCGAGCTGGCGCTCAATTGCGACATTCGGCGTTAGTGATTGTTCTCGCGTGCGCGGGGAGTTGTTTTGGCCTTGGCGGCCATCAGATTGGCGCTTCGCCTTTAAGAGTCCGCGGCCTGATGCAGGTCGCCCAAAAATGGTCCCGGTCTTGGGACAACGACATGCATAAAACATAGCCTCAAAGCGCGGCGCGCTATAAGGGCCGCACCGCCGGCGATCATCATTCGGCGTCTTTTTGCCTGGCAAGATCCGACAGCATCGGTCGCTGCCCCTTGAGGATCTTGACCTCGGCCTCGGGCAAGGCGAACCAGCCGGCTCTGTCGACTTCCGGGAATTCCTTCATCGATCCCGACCTTGGCGGCCACTCCATGGTGAAGGTGTTGCTCCTGATGGCTGCCACATCGATGTCGATACGCGTCTCGACGGACCACGCCACGACGATCTTTCCACCCGGCTGCCTGTAGTCGCCGAGCCGCGTGAAGGGACCATCGACCTTGATGCCGAGCTCTTCCTCGGTCTCGCGTCGCGCCGCCGTCAACTCGTCCTCGTTCTCATCGACGAGGCCCTTCGGTATCGACCACGCGCCATCGTCCTTCTTCGCCCAGAACGGTCCGCCCGGATGAACCAGCAGCACCCGAAGACCGCCGTCGTCTTGGCGGTAGATCAGCAACCCCGCACTACGTTTTGCCATTTTTTAATGTCCGTTTGTAAAGCTGATTGCGAAGGCGGCGGTCCACCGATTCCCTGGTCATGGGCGCCGACCTTGCGCCGAATGATTGCGACGCTATGTCAGGTGCGACTGCATTGCTCCTCTTCCGCGAGTCCGGCAATCTGACCATCGCTTATTTGGCGGCTCGAAGGCTAGATGAGGCGTGACGATGCAACTCGGGCTTATTGGCTACTACAGCGACTTCGTGGCGTACCCGCTGGTGATCGCCGTGCTGGCAGTGGCCGGGCTGATCGAGGCCGGCGAAGACAATGCGCCGGGCTGGATAGTCACTGTCGTCGCCTGCCTCTTGCTCTGGACGCTGACCGAATACGTCCTGCACAGGTTCGTCCTTCACCACATTCCCTACATCAAGGACCTGCATGATCGTCATCATGTCGAAGAGCGCAGTTCGGTGGGCACGCCGACCTGGCTCAGTCTGGGAGTGCATGCGCTGGTCGCGTTTTTCCCGGTCTGGATGATTTCAGGCTTCGCCGCCGCAAGCGCGGTAAGTTGCGGGCTGATGCTGGGCTACCTCTGGTACATCAGCGTCCATCACATGATCCATCATTGGCATCCCTCCCATCCGAGTTATCTCTACACACTCAAGCGCCGTCACGCCGTGCATCATCATGTCGACGAAACGGTCAATTTCGGTGTCACGTCCATATTCTGGGATCGTGTTTTCGGCACGGCGCGGCTCTGAAGCCAGGGGCAGTGCCTCGGTCGTTCAACGCCTTTTTCCGCGACCGCCGGGGGATTTGGCTCCGCGAGGTCCGCTCTGAACCGGCGTGTTGCTCTGGTTTTCGTCGGACAGTTTCCGCCAGCGGGCAAGACGCTCCGGATCGAGCGTGCCTGCCTTCAAGGCAGCCTGCACCGCGCAGCCCGGTTCATGCACGTGGGTGCAGTCGCGGAACTTGCAGAGCGGCGCGAGCTCGGTGATTTCGGCAAACAGCGTGTCGATGCCGTAGGCGACGTCGCTGACCTGCAGCGTCCGCATTCCCGGCGTATCGATCACCCAGCCGCCACGGGCAATGGCGTGCAGCGACCGCGACGTGGTGGTGTGGCGCCCCTTGGCGTCGTGTTCGCGGATGTCTCCGGTCTGTTGCGGCAAGCGCTGGCCCGATCCGGCCAGCGTGTTGACCAGGGTCGATTTGCCGACGCCGGAGGAGCCCACCAGCGCGACCGTCTGGCCAGCACCGCACCAGGCGGCGAGCGCGGTCGCCGCATCCGATGTGCGCGGATTCAGCGTCACCACCGCCAGGCCGCGTTGCAGCGCGGCAGCCTGCCGCTGATACGCCTCGGCATCGGCTGCGGTATCGGCCTTGGTCAACAGGATCACCGGCGTCGTTCCGGCTTCGTTGGCCAGCGCCAGATAGCGCTCGAGCCGGGCTGGATTGAAGTCGGCATTGCATGAGGTGACGATGAACAGCGTGTCGACGTTGGCCGCTGCCAGCTGCGGCACCCTGCCGCCCTGGGTGCGGCGTTCCAGCACCGTCTTGCGGGTCAGGCGGCGCTGCACAAGCCACTCATGCGCGTCGACGAGCACCCAGTCGCCAACGGCATAGTCGCCGGTGTTCGCCTGCGCCGGCAGCGTGAGATCGATTGGCCCTGCCTGGGACAGGCCGGTCAGGCGGTCGCGATGGACCGTGGCGATCCGCGCAGGGACGAGATTGGCTTCGCCGGGTTCGAGCTGGTCGCCGAAAAAATCCGTCCAGCCCAGGCTGGCGAGAGATGGCACGGAGGGATCCGTCACGGCTTTGCCCGGGGGTACGGCGTCGCAGACATCGGACAGGATCCCTGGCAGGTGGGGCGTGAACGGGGCGGGGGCGATTGCCCAGCCGTGTATGGGCGGCACGGCGGCATTTGGCAAGCCGGACCCTTGCCGATGGCCCGCGCGGCAAGCATCTAGTCGGAACCTATCCCGTCACACGGCGATCTGGAATCCCGACGCACGACGGGAGCCTTCGTTCTGATCGAGGAATGTCATTTTTCATATCGTCAACAAATAAATTGACGCTCGTAATGTTTTCGCGCTGTACTGGAAACTGTGAAAATTGACTGAATAAGTTCGGCCAAGCATTGCCGCCTTCGGACAACGGCCGCATGACTGGTGACGGGCGGATCGTTCCGATCGGCGGGTGTGGGCAAGAGGGACCTGACGTTCGATGGCGGAGAAGACGCACCGCACGATGGATGATTTTGCCCGGGCATGTGGCGTGTCCCGGCCGACGCTGTCGAAATATTTTGACGATCCGGCGAGCGTGAAGCCGGCCACGCGGGCACGCATCGAAGCCGCGTTGCGTTCTTCGGACTATCAGCCGAATCTTTTCGCCCGCAATCTCAACCGCAAGCGCACCCGCAACATTGGCATCGTCGTACCGACGATCACCGACCCGTTCTATGCCGAGATGGTCAGCCGCATCGAATTTCGCTGCCGCGACGAGGGCTATTGGCCGATCGTCATTTCTTCGCATGGCTCGCAGAAGCTGGAGGCGGAATCGGTCAGGACGCTGCTATCGCTTAAGGTCGCCGGCGCGATCATCGCGCCGCTGGGCCTGGCCTCTGACCGTAACGTTTTCGACAAGCTCGGGACGGACATTCCGATCGTCTATTTCGACACCTATATCGAGGGTGACACGCCCTTCGTCGGCAACGACAACCACCAGAGCACGTCGACCATGGTTGACTATCTCAACCGGTCCGGAGAACCGCCTGTCTATGTCGACATTCCGCATGTCAACCACAATTCGGGGGAGCGGCTGCAAAGCTACATCGCGACGATGAAAGTCGCCGGCTTGGAACCGGTCGTCATCGACGCGGCGCGCGACTACACCTGGGACTTCGAGCGCATCGGCCATGAATGGATGGAAAGGACACTCGATGTTGGCGGTCTGCCAGGCCGCACCATCCTGTGCGCCAATGATCGTCTGGCCTTCGGCGTGATGGCGGCCGCGTTCTCGCGCGGACTGAAGATCGGCCGCAGACCTGACTGCGATCTGCGCGTTGCCGCGCATGACGATCATCCGCTGAGCCGCTACACCTGTCCGGCACTGACCACCATGGCACAGGATTTCGCCGCCATGGCAGGCCGCAGCGTCGAGATCCTGCTAGCTCTGCTGGACGAGGCCGAACCGCCAAGGCAGGGCATGGCGCAAAGGGTCAAGCTCGGCGCGACGCTGGTGATGCGTCAGTCGGCCTGAGCGTCCAGCTTCAGCGATCCTTCTCGAACTGGCGCCAGGCCGCCACCGCTTCGGCCACCGCTTGCCGCGCGGCGGGGATATGGCGCCCCATCGAGACGAAGCCGTGGATCTTGCCCGGCCATTGCCGCAGGACCAGCGGCACGCCCGCGGCTTGCAGGCGTTCGGCATAGGCTTCGCCTTCGTCGGCAAGGATGTCGCAGCCGGCAAGTGCGACGAAAGCCGGCGCGACGCCGCCGAGATCGGGTGCCAGCAAGGGCGAGACGCGCCAGTCCACGATGTCGTCAGGCGTTCGCACATAGTGGTCGCGGAACCATGCCATGGTGGTTGCCGTCAGCCCGAAACCGTCGCCGAAACGCCGGTAGCTGTCGGCCGTCTGCCGCGCATCGGTGTTGGGATAGATCAGGATCTGTGCGGCGAGGGATGGCGCCAGCCCATCGCGAGAAAGCAGCGCCAGCACGGCGGCGAGATTGCCGCCGGCGCTGTCGCCGGCAACGCCGATGCGGGATGGGTCGATCCCGAGAGCGGCGGCGTTCTGCGTCATGAAGCGCAGTGTCGCCTGACAATCCTCCAGCCCGGCGGGAAACTTGTGGTCCGGTGCCAGGCGATAGTCGGGACAGACAATGACGGCGCCGCCGAGATTGGCCAACCAGCGGCAGATCTCGTCATGCGAATCGAGGTTGCCGACGACCCAGCCGCCGCCATGCAGGTAGAGCAGCGCCGGCGCCCCGCTTTGTGGTGCGCCGAGGCCGCGATGGATGCGGACCGAGATGGGACCGTTCGCCCCTTCGATCCGCTTTTCCAGGGTCGCAGCGACCGGTTCGCGCTCGCCCTGCAGTGTCGGGAACGAAGCGTTGTAAGCGGCCCGCGCCGCCGCCACGTCCCCATTCTCGAACGGCTTTCCGCCAGCCGCGCGGCCGATTTCGAGGACCTGCAGCGCATCCGGGTCGAGTGTCATCGTCATATCCTCAGGCAAGCAGGTCGCTTGCCTCTTCCTCGGTCAGCAGCGCAGGTTGGGTGACTTCGCCCGCGACCATCACCGAGCCCTGGCCCTCGCCGGAACGCAGGATCGCCTCCATGATCTCAAGCACATGCAGCGCGAGGTTGCCGGAGGCGCGTGGCGTGTTACCGGATTGAAGCGAACGCGCCAGATCGGCGACGCCGAGCATGCGGTAATTGGCGCGGTCGGGCGCCGCATAGGGCCAGTTGCGGGCGCCGTAGAGGTCGCCTTCGCTGGCAAAATCCTTCCAGTCGGCGCCTCGCTCCGACAGCGACACCGTGCCGCCGAACGTGTCGGGATCGGGCAGGCGTAGCGAGCCTTCCGTGCCGTGCAGCTCGATCGGGTGGTTGGAGTGGCGAAAGACGTCCCACGAGGCGCCGAAGGTGACCGTCGCGCCGGAGCGGAATTCAAGCAGCGACAGCACGTTGGTCGGCGTGCCGACCTTGAATGTGGTGTTCTTGAACGGTCCGTCGGCGGTGATCAGCCTTTCCTCCTGGCCGCGCGTCGCCATCGCCATGACACGCTCGACCGGGCCAAGCAGGTTGACCAGCATGGTCAGATAATAGGGGCCCATGTCAAACACCGGGCCGCCGCCAGGCTGGTAGTAGAATTGCGGGTTGGGGTGCCAGTGCTCCATGCCGCGGCCCATCATGAAGGCGGTGCCGGTGACCGGACGGCCAATGGCGCCGGCGTCCATCAGCCGACGCGCGCGGCGTCCGGCAGCGCCGAGGAAGGTGTCGGGCGCCGAGCCAAGCAGCAGGCCGCGCGACTTCGCCTCGCTGACCAGTCGTTGTCCGTCGGCGGCCGAGGTGGCAAGCGGCTTTTCGGTGAAGACGTGCTTGCCGGCCGAAAGCGCCGACATGGTGACGTCGAAATGCACGGCGGGAATGGTGAGGTTGAGAACCAGGCCGATTTCGGGATCGGCAAGCAGGGCATCGACGCCCATTGCCCTGATGCCGTATTCGCGGGCCCGCAGGGCAGCCGCCTCCGCGGAGATGTCGGCGCAGGCCTTCAACTCCACGCCTGCAAAAAGTGCTGCGTTGCGCATGTAGGTCATGGCGATGTTGCCGCAACCTATGACCCCTACACCAAGCTTTTCCATTATTCCTCCAATCGGCGTCCGTCCGTCAGGATCGGCGATTCTTCGTTCACGTGGCCATCCTTCGCCCAAGTCATAAGCATATTGATGCACCATTATGCAGTTTAAATCTTGACGCGCGACAATTTTTTATAAATCATGTGCGAAGTTGGACGGGCGGGAGTGGCTGCCGTCAACTCTGGGAGGACTACACATGGACGAGTCAAGGAAGGGGCCGCGCAGCGGTTCCAAGTCGATTGGGCATGTCACCATCGCCGATCGCCGGCAATTTCTCATCGGTTCCGCCGGCCTTCTCGGCGCGGCGGCTTTCGGGGCAGGGACGTCGCTCGGCATTGGCCGAGCTCGCGCCCAGAGCCGGGCCGAGATCAGCTTCGCCAGCGCCGCCTTCTTCGGCAAGGAGACCTTTGGCGACCTGATCAAGGCCTTCAACGAATCGCAGGACCGCATCCTGGTCAAGAACATCGAACTGCCGCCCCCGAGCTCCTCGACCGAGGTCTACCAGGGCCTCGTGCAGCAGCTCGCCCGCCGCACCGGCACGCCCGACGTCTTCAGCCAGGACGTGATCTGGATCGCCGGCTTTGCCGCCGCCGGATGGGCGCTGCCGCTGGACGAGTATTTCCCGGCCGACAAGCGCAGCGCCTACTTCACCGGGACCCTCGATGCCTGTACCTATGGCGGCAAGCTCACCGCCCTTCCCTGGTTCATGGATTCGGGCATGTTCTATTACCGCAAGGACGTGCTGGAAAAGCATGGCGGCAAGGTGCCGGAAAGCTGGGCCGACATGGCGACCATTGCCGCCGCAGCGCAGAAGGCCGGCGACATCGATTACGGCTACCTCTGGCAAGGTAAGCAGGCCGAGGTTCTGGTCTGCGACGCGGTCGAGATCATCACCTCCAACAACGGCGCCATCCTGGCGCCCGACGGCAAGTCGTCGCTGATCAACCAGAAGGGCGCGGTAGAGGCGATCCAGTTCCTGCACGACACCCTCGCCACCAACAAGATCAGCCCGAAGGACGTGCTGTCTTGGGACGAGGAACCGTCGCGCCAGCCCTTTACCTCGGGCAAGGCGATGTTCATGCGCAACTGGTCCTATGTCTACCCGATCGCCCAGGACGCCAAGGCTTCCCAGGTGGTCGACAAGGTCGGCGTCGCGCCGCTGCCGTCGTTCCCCGGCGGCAAGAGCTCGGCCTGCCTCGGCGGCTACCAGCTCGGCGTCAATGCCAACTCGAAGCAGCGCGAAGCCGCGATCGAGCTCTTGACCTGGCTGTCGTCGACCGAGGTCCAGCACCGCATCGCGCTGAACTTCGGCCTCGCACCGACGCGGCCGGCGCTGTTCCAGGACGCACAGATCAAGAAGGAACAGCCGTTCATGGCCAGCCTGGAGAAAGTCTTCACCGGCGCCACGGCGCGGCCGATCACGCCTGAATACGCGAAAGTGACGCTTGCCTTGCAGTCCGGCATCTCCAAGGCGCTGGTCTCCGGTAATGTCCAGGCCGAGATGGACGCGACGGCGGCGCAAATCGACAAGATCGTAGGCTGAACCAATGTCCGCGGCGGCCACCATTCCCAGTGTCGGCCGGCCGCGGCGTCTCGGCAAGGCGCTTCCGGGCGCCTTGTGGGCCTTGCTCCTGCTGACGCCGGCCTTCGTGTCGCTGGCGTCGGTCTCCTTCTACCCGATCGTCAACGGGCTCTACCTCTCGCTCACCAACACCTCGCTGATCACGCAGGAACAGGATTTCACCGGCTTCTCCAACTATGTCGAGCTGTGGGGCGACCCGCAGTTCTGGAATGCGTGGTGGCACACGATCTGGTTCACCACCGCTTCGACCGTGCTGGAGACGGTGATCGGGCTCGGCATGGCGCTCATCCTGTGCGAAGCCTTCAAGGGGCGGGGGCTCGTCCGCGCGGCCATGCTAGTGCCGTGGGCGATGCCCACCGTCGTCACCTCCAAGATGTTCGGCTGGCTGTTCGACGGCCAGAACGGCATCATCAACTACATCCTCCTGCATGCCGGGCTGATCGACCAGAACATCAACTGGTACGGCTCCACCGACACGGCGATGATCACCATCATCATCGCCGATGTCTGGAAGACGACGCCGTTCATGGCGCTGCTGCTTCTGACCGGGTTGCAGACCGTGCCCAATTCGCTGATCGAGGCGGCGCGCATGGATGGCGCCAAGGGTTGGATCACCTTCTGGTACATCCGCCTGCCGCTGTTGATGCCGACCTTGCTGATCGCCGGCCTGTTCCGCGCGCTCGACGCCTTCCGCGTATTCGACCTCGTCTACGTGCTGACCGGTGGCGGCCCGGCCGATTCGACCGAAACGCTTTCGACGCTGTCCTACAAGGTGCTCTTTTCGACGCTGCAGTTCGGCTACGGCTCGGCCGTCTCGACGGCGATGTTTGCCACCGAGGGCATCATCGCGCTGGTGTTCTGCCTGTACCTCGTCCGCCAGATCAGGAGAGCGCAATGAACGACACGCGCTCGCCGCTGCAGACCTTCGCCATCTATCTCGGCGCCTTGCTGATCCTCGTCTGGTCGGGCGGTCCGTTCATCTGGCAGTTCTCGACCTCGTTCCAGCTTGACAAGGCGCTGACGTCGGGCTCGCCATCGCTGATCCCGGATCCCTTCACGCTGGAGCACTACTACAACGCCTTTGTCGAGAAGCAGCTTCACCGCTACGTCTGGAACTCGCTGGTGGTCTCCCTGGCAACGACGTTCCTCTGCCTGTTCGTCGGCTCGCTGGCCGCCTTCGCGCTGTCGCGGCTCAACATCAAGGGCCGCTTCGGCATTCTGATGGTCATCCTTTCTGTGTCGATGTTCCCACAGATCGCGCTGGTCGGCCCGCTCTATCTGGTCGCCACCAATCTCGGCCTGCTCGACACCTACACGGCGCTGATCATCACCTACCTGGCGCTCGGCCTGCCGCTGGTGACCTGGGTGCTGTTCGGCTATTTCGAGACGCTGCCACGCGAGATCGACGAGGCGGCGCGCATGGATGGCGTCAGCGTGCCCGGCCTGCTTTGGCGCATCATCCTGCCGATGTCGCTGCCGAGCCTGGTGACCACCGGCCTGCTCGCCTTCATCACCGCGTGGAACGAATTCCTGTTCGCGCTCGCCTTCACCTCCAACATCGATCGGCAGACGATACCGGTCGGCATCGCCAACTTCACCAACCTCTATTACGTCCCCTGGGGTGACATCGCCGCGGCTTCCGCCGTGGTGACCGTGCCCTTGATCCTCCTGGTGCTGTTCTTCCAGCGCCACATCATCGAAGGACTGACCCAGGGCGGCGTCAAGGAATGAATGACATGACGGAGACGAAGCTCAAGGTCGGCTGCCAGACCTTCACCTGGGAAATGCTGGGCAAGGGCTGGACCGGCGGCCCCGACGATCTGTTGAAGGCGATAGAAGATGGCGGCTATGCCGGCATCGAGATCACCGACACCATGATCGGCCGCTACGCCGACAGGCCGGCTGAATTCGCTGCCGCGCTCGACGCCCGAGGCCTCAACCTCGTTTCCTTTGCCTTTGGCTCGAAGAGCGGTTTCACGTTGAAAGAGGCGCTGGCAAGCGACCTCGAAGCCGCCCGGCGCTGGACAGGCTTTGCCGCGAACTTTCCCGGCGCACTGGTATCGATCGGCTCGGCGACCGTCGTCTCCGATGGTCCGCGCGAAGACAAGTTCGCCATATCGGCCGAATTCTACAATCGCGCTGCCGAGATCGGCCGCAAGACCGGTGTGGATGTCGCGGTGCATCCGAGTTCGCACCACAACACGCTGCTCTTCGACCGCGCCGAATACGACACGATCTTTGCCTTGCTCGACCCCGATCTGGTCGGCTGGGTGCCGGATACCGGCCACATCCTGCGCGGCCACAAGGACATGCTCGACACGCTGCGCACCCACCGCGACCGCATCCGTTACGTCCATCTCAAGGACGTCGACGCCAAGGGCAAATGGGCCATGCTCGGTCAAGGCGTCTGCGACACCCCGGCGGTCATCGAGATCGCCGGCACCGCGCCGCGTTTCACCGGCTGGCTGGTGCTCGAAGAGGAATCCGACACCGCCGCCGCGGACCCCGCCGGCGCGGTCAAGACCAACCGCCAAACAATGCGCAGCTACGGCGCCTGAAGAACGAGACGATGATCAAGAAACAGGACAGACGCCTCAGGGTCGGCGTGCTCGGTTGCGGCCCCATCGCGCAGTTTGCGCATCTTCAATCCTGCGCCAAGGCCAGCAATGCCGATCTCTACGCCATCTGCGACGCCGCACCCGACCTTCTCGCCCGCATGGGTGCTACCTACGAGCCGCGGAAGATGTATGCCGACTATGACGCGATGCTCGCCGATCCCGAACTGGAAGCGGTGATCGTCGCCACCTCGGACGCCTATCACGTGCCGATGTCGATCAAGGCGCTCGATGCCGGCAAGCACGTGCTGTGCGAAAAGCCGATCGGCACCTCGGTGGAGGAGGGCGAGGCGCTGGCCGAGGCGGTCAGGCGCTCCGGCAAGGTCCTGCAGGTCGGCCACATGAAGCGCTTCGATCCCGCGCTGGAGGCGGCGCGCGATTTCGTCCGCGACGAGATCGGCGACGTGCTGGCGCTGAAGGCCTGGTACTGCGATTCCACTTATCGCTATACCAACACCGATGCCGTTCAGCCGCTGCCCGTCACCAGCAAACTGGCGAGGAAACCGAGCGGCAATCCGAAGGCTGATCTCAGGCAGTATTTCATGCTGGCGCACGGCTCGCATCTCGTCGACACGGCGCGCTTCCTGTGCGGCGATATCGTCGCCGTGCGCGCCCGCCTCAACGAGCGTTTTGGCGCCTATTGCTGGTTCGTCGAGACCGAATTCGCCAGCGGCGCGCTCGGCCATCTCGATCTCACCGTTGCCGTTCGGATGGATTGGCACGAAGGTTTCCAGCTCTATGGCGAGAACGGCTCTGTCATCGCCAAGACCTTCAACCCCTGGTACTTCCGCGCCAGCGAGGTCGAGATCTTTCACGAGAAGTCGGCCACGGCCCACAAGCCGCTCGGCGCTGACGGCCATTTCTTCCGCCGCCAGCTGGAAGCTCTTGCCGAAACGGTGCTCGAAGGCGCGCCGATGCGCGGCGCCAACGTCGAGGACGGCGTCGCGTCGATCCGCGCCATGGTCGCCATCGCGCGCTCGGTGGTATCAGGCGAGCGGGTTGAGCTCGCCTCGGTTTCGGGGGCGGTGTGATGCGTCTCGGCATTTTCGCCAAGACCTTTCCAGGCGCCGAGCCAGCCGCCGTGCTGGCTGCCGTGCGGCATGCTGGCTATGAGACCACGCAGTTCAACCTCGCCTGCGCCGGCCTGCCGTCAATGCCGGATGCCGTGCCGTCGGACGCCATCGCGGCGATCCGCGCCGCCACGCAGTCGAGCGGTGTTTCGCTCGCGGCACTATCGGGCACCTACAACATGGTGCATCCCGACAAGGCCGTCCGCGACGATGGCCTCAGGCGCCTTGCCGTCGTCATCGAGGCTGCTGCTGCCCTGGACATTCCCCTGGTCACGCTCTGCACCGGCTCGCGCAACGCCGCCGACCAATGGGCATACCATCCCGACAATGCCGACCCGGCGGCCTGGTCCGACATGGCCACCGAGATGGCGAAGGCGCTGGCGCTGGCCGAAACCGCCGGTGTCGATCTCGGCATCGAGCCCGAGCAGGCCAACATCGTCACCTCTGCGAAGGATGCCAGCAGGCTGATCGCCGAGATGGGATCGAAGCGCCTGAAGATCGTGCTTGATCCGGCAAACCTGTTCGAACATGCGACGCCCGGCGAAGCGCGTACCATTGTCGCCGCCGCGATCGGCGAGGCGGCCGGCCACATCGCCATGGCGCACGCCAAGGACCGCTATGGTGACGGCCGTTTTGCCAGCGCCGGCCAAGGCATCGTCGACTTCCCGGATTTCATCGCGCGGCTGAAGGCGGTGGGCTTCGACAGGGCGCTCGTCACCCACGGGCTGTCCGCCGGCGAAGCCCCCGGCGTCGCGGCCTTCCTGCGGAGGCTCCTCTGATGGACACCGCTCCGACGGTCATGCTTCGCGACGATGCGGCGCTTTGTGTCTTCGATACCGGGCAGGGGTTTCCGGTCATCTTCCAGCATGGTCTCGGCGGTGATGCGGCGCAGGTGGCGCAGAATTTTCCCGACAGCCTGTCATACCGCCGGCTGACCGTCGAATGCCGCGCACACGGCGGCTCTGGCGCCGGCTCGACGCGGCCCTTTTCGATCGCCATGTTTGCCGACGACGTGCTGGCCGCCGCCGACGCGGCCGGGCTCGACCGTTTCGTCGCCGGCGGCGTCTCGATGGGCGCGGCGATCGCGCTCAGGCTTGCAAGCCGTTATCCGGACCGCGTCCTGGGTTTGGTGCTGGTGCGCCCAGCCTGGAGCTTCGATCCCGCGCCGCAGAACATGCGGCCCTTCTCGGAGGTGGCGAAGCTCATCCGCGACCGTCCGCTGGAGGACGCGCGCAACGCCTTCGCGGCCTCCGCGACAGGGACCCGTTTTCGCAGCGAAGCGCCGGACAATCTTGCTTCCCTGCTTGGTTTCTTCGATCGCGAAAATGCGGCTGTCTTCGCCGAGGTGATGCGGGCGATCGCCAACGATGGGCCCGGCGTCACGCCGGCGGCTGCCGGGAATCTCGCTATCCCCGCGCTCGTCATCGGCAGCGGCATCGATCTCATCCATCCGCTGGCGACCGCCCGCTTCCTCGCCGACAGCATCCCCAACGCCGCCTTTGCCGAGGTGACGCCTAAGGCCACCGACAAGGATCGTCATTTCGCCGAGGTCCGCGCCGCTATCGCGGGCTTCCTCGAGGATCTTTTCAACAACCAGGACCAGTCATGATCTCGAAACCTCTCTCAGGCCAGGCCGCCATCGCCGCACTGCCGCGCGATCGCATGATCGCTGAATTCTCGCTGTGGTCCGCCGACCTCGTCAATTTCGAGAGCGACCTGAAGCGCATCGAGCCCTATGTCGACCTTCACCACATCGATGTGGCGGACGGTCATTTCGCGCCGTCCTTCCTGTTCTTTCCCGATCTCGTCGCCCGCATCGCTGGGCTGACGGCCAAACCCATCCATGTCCATCTGATGGTCGATGCGGCGGTAGTCGAGTCGCAGACGCGCCAATTCATCGAGGCCGGCGCCGACATGATCAGCGTCCATGCCGAGAACGGCGAGGCGGGACTGCGCGCCGTCCGGCTGGCGCGGGAACTCGGTGCCGAAGCCGGCGTCGTGCTCAGGCTGGAGACGCCGGTCGAGATGGTGACGCCCTTCGTCCCGGAGGTCGCCTTCGTCACGCTGCTTGGCACTGCCATCGGCGTCAAGGGCCAGAGCCTTTCGGACGGGGCCTGCGACAGGCTGGGTGCTGCCCGCGCCATCCTGCGAGAGGCCGGCCGCGAGGCGGCCGTGGTTCTTGCCGCCGATGGCGGTATCCGCCACGAGACCGTGCCATTGCTGCGTGCCGCCGGCGCCGAAACCGTGGTCCTCGGCTCGCTCGCCTTCGGCGACAAGGATCTGGCCGGCCGCATCGGCTGGCTGCATGGCCTGAAGGTCGCGGCATGAGCAACGAAGCCGCCCTTGCGATCGATCTTGGTGGCACCGAGCTTCGTGCCGCCCTGGTCGACCGTGAAGGCAAGATCCTGGCGTTCTCCGCAGTGCCGACACAGGCGCAGGCTGGCCCCGACGTGGTGATCGGCCAGATCGAGGCGCTGGCCGCGACCATACACGCCGAGGCGCCGGCGCTCGCCATCGTCGGCGTCGGCGTCGGCGCGCCGGGACCGCTCGATCCGCTGGCCGGCATCGCCGTCGGACCGCCGACACTCGCCGGCTGGCTGGACGTGCCGCTTGCCGATATCCTCGAACGGCGGCTCGGCCTGCCGGTGCGGCTGGAGAACGACGCCAATGCCGCGGCACTCGGCGAATGGCGCTTCGGCGCCGGTCACGGCGCCCGCTCGCTGGTCTTCGTCACGGTTTCCACCGGCATCGGCGGCGGCGTCGTCGTCGACGGGCGCATCCTGCATGGCCGCCGTGGCCTTGCCGCCGAGATCGGCCACATGACCATCACCAATGAAGGCGAGCGCTGCATGTGCGGTGTCGTCGGCTGCTTCGAGGCCATTGCCTCGGGCACCGCGCTCGGCCGCCGCGCCAACGCCGCGACAGCACCCTTTGATGGCTCGGCGCTCCGGCGCCTCTCGGGCAACGGTGAAGTGACCGGCCGTCACGTGGTCGAGGCGGCACGGCTGCTGGACGAGCTTGCCTTGGCCCTGCTCGAGGAGGAGGCCCGATGGCTGGGCATCGGCTTCACCAATCTTTTGCATCTCTATTCGCCTGACGTGCTGGTCGTCGGCGGCGGCATTGCCAATGGCCTCGACCTCATGGCACCTGCCATCGAGGCAACCATCAGGCAGCGGGCCATGCGTGCCTATCGCGACGTGCCGGTCGTTCAGGCCCAGCTTGGCCGCCACGCCGGGCTGGTTGGTGCTGCCAGCCTTGTCCTGTTCGATGACGGACGTACGCTGGCGGCACGCATGCCTGTCGGTCCAAGCACATATCCGGATGCGAGGAGGGACTTCAATGGCTGAGCTCAAGCTGCGCGGCGTGCGCAAATCCTATGGCAATGCCGAGGTGATCAAGGGCGTCGACCTCGATGTCGGCGACCGCGAGTTCGTCGTCTTCGTCGGCCCGTCGGGCTGCGGGAAGTCGACGCTGCTGCGCATGATCGCCGGTCTCGAGAAGATCACCTCCGGCGAGCTGATGCTCGATGGCGCGCGCATCAATGAGGTCGATCCTTCCGAGCGCGGCCTCGCCATGGTGTTTCAGTCCTATGCGCTGTATCCGCATATGACGGTCGCCGAAAACATGGGTTTTGCGCTGAAGATCGCCGGGCTGCCGGTCGTCGAGCGTGACGCCAAGGTCAAGGCGGCGGCCGAGGTGCTGCAATTGTCGCATCTGCTCGAGCGGCGGCCGAAGGAGCTGTCCGGCGGCCAGCGCCAGCGTGTCGCCATCGGCCGCGCGATCGTGCGCCAGCCGAAGGTGTTCCTGTTCGACGAACCGCTGTCGAACCTCGACGCGGCACTGCGCGTCAACATGCGGCTGGAACTGATGCAGCTGCACGAACGGCTCGCCGCCACCATCGTCTATGTCACGCACGACCAGACCGAGGCGATGACCATGGCCGACAAGATCGTCGTCCTCAATGGCGGCACGATCGAACAGGTTGGCACGCCGCTCGACCTCTATGCCAGGCCAGCCAATGTCTTCGTCGCCGGCTTCATCGGCTCGCCGAAGATGAACATGCTGCCGGTCAGGGTTCTGTCCGCCAACGCGGATGGCGTTGCCGTTGCCCTGCCGGGCGGATCCAGCCTGGTCGTTCCGGTCGAGGCGGGCGCGCTCGCACAAGACAGCGAGCTGCTGCTCGGCATCCGGCCGGAACATATCCGCATCGCGGATGCGGGCCAGTTCAAGGGCGAGGCGGTGCTGGCCGAACGGCTGGGCGGCCTGACCATCCTGCATGCCGACATCGGCGAGAAGACGAGGCTCGTCGTTCAGACCGAGGGCATCGACACGACACCGCTGCACAGCCCCATCGCCATGCAGGCCGACCCCTCCCGCTGCCATCTCTTCGCCACCGACGGCAAGGCGCTGGCACCGCTGCGCAAAACCGCCTGACATTGTTGTCATCTGTACGGCAGCGGCCGGAAGCCATGGGCTTCCGGCCGCTGATTGGTGTTGAAGCGCTCGGATTACTCGGCGGGAACGAGATCAGCCGGCAGGCTGTCGTCGGCCGTGCCCGCCAGTGCCCTGGCGAGCTTGGCTTCGTCGAGTTCGCCTTCCCAGCGTGCCACCACCAGCGTGGCGACGGCATTGCCGACGAAGTTGGTCAGCGCCCGGCACTCCGACATGAAGCGGTCGACGCCGAGGATCAGCGCCATGCCGGCGACCGGCACCGCCGGAACGACCGACAGCGTGGCGGCCAGGGTGATGAACCCGGCTCCGGTGATGCCGGCGGCGCCCTTGGAGGAAAGCATGGCAACCAGCAGCAGCAGGATCTGGTCGCCGATCGACAAATGGATGTTGGTCGCCTGCGCGATGAACAGCGCCGCCAGCGTCATGTAGATGTTGGTGCCGTCGAGGTTGAAGGAATAGCCGGTCGGGATGACCAGGCCGACCACCGAGCGTTTGGCGCCGGCCTTCTCCATCTTTTCCATCAGCGAGGGCAGGGCGGCTTCCGACGAGGACGTGCCCAGCACCAGCAGCAGCTCTTCCTTGATGTAGCGGATCAAGGACAGGATCGAGAACCCGTTATAGCGGCAGACAGCACCCAGCACGACGAACACGAACAGCAGCGACGTCACGTAGAAGGTGCCGACCAGCATGGCGAGGTTGATGACCGCGCCGATGCCGTATTTGCCGATGGTGAACGCCATGGCGCCGAAGGCACCGATCGGTGCGGCCTTCATCAGCACGCTGACCAGCTTGAAGATCGGCGTCGTCAGCGCCTGCAGGAAGTTGAGGACCGGCGTGCCCTTGTCGCCGACGAGCGCCAGCGAAATGCCGAACAGCACCGAAAAGAACAGCACCTGCAGGATGTCGCCGTCGGCGAAGGCGCCGACGATCGTCGTCGGGATGATGTTCATCAGGAAGCCGGTGACCGACTGGTCATGCGCCTTGGCGGCATAGGTGTTGACGGTCGAGGCGTCGAGTGTCGCCGGGTCGATGTTGAAGCCGGCACCCGGCTGCACGACATTGGCCACGACAAGGCCGATGATCAGCGCCAGCGTCGAGAAGGTGAGGAAGTAGAGCATCGCCTTGCCGGCCACACGTCCGACCTTCTGCAGGTCGCTCATGCCGGCGATGCCGGTCGCTACGGTCAGGAAGATGACCGGGGCGATGATCATCTTGACCAGCTTGATGAAGGCGTCGCCGAGCGGCTTCATGCTCTCGCCGATCGACGGATAGAAGTGACCGAGCAGGATGCCGACGGTGATCGCGACGAGCACCTGCACGTAGAGTTGGGCATAGAAAGGCTTGCGCTGCGCGGAAGGCGCGCCTGATTGGTCTGCGATGTGCATCGAACTCTCCCTTGCCGGAGGGGCGGAAATGCACCGCCCTGCGTGACTTCTCCCGTCGCGGCGCTCCGGTCGCGCGCCGCTGCAAGGACTTTTGCAAGCGCTGTGCCAGATCGGTGAAAGGCCGGAATCCCTGGATTTCGGCGGTTGTCAGCCGCTTTGCCGCGAATGCCTGTGCGGATTTCCGCACAGGCAGCGTTTGCCTGGGCGGAATTTCGCATTACACTGGGCCCCAAGGCTGCGGGGAAAAACGGGCCGCGAGGAAAAGGGAGAGGGCAGACGTCGCAAGCAGGCATCGATAGGGGGTACGCGGCCGGCCGTGAATTGCTGCGCGAAGCGGTGGCCCGGCTGCGCGATGGCCGCTGGCGTGTCGTGGTCGTCGCTCTTGCGGTTCTGGCAGGCGCGATCGCCATCGCCGGTCGCATCGCCACCGGCCAGGCGGCCGACAATCTGCGCGACGGAGCGCTTGCCGCCCTGCCGCTGGCGGCGGGAACCCTGACCGGCGAAATCGAAAAGCAGCGCCTGGTTCCATTGGTGCTGTCACGCGACGATGCCGTGCGCGGGGCGCTGCGCCGGGCCGGAAAGATGCAAGAAGCGGCCCTCGACGACAAGCTCAGGGCGATTGCCGGCGATGCATCGGCGTCAGCCATCTATGTCATCGACACGGCCGGCATCGCGATATCAGCCAGCAATGCCGGCGAGCCGACGAGCTTTGTCGGCATCGACTATAATTTTCGGCATTATTTCCAGGAGGCGATGGCCACGAGTGCTGCCAGCCAATATGGCCTCGGCACGATCAGCGGCCGGCCGGGCCTCTATCTTGCCAGCCGCGTCGACGATGGCGGCAAGCCGCTTGGCGTTGCGGTGCTGAAGGTCGAGCTCGACCGCGTCGAAGCCAATTGGCGCTCCAGCGGCTTTCTTGTTTTCGTCACCGACGAACGCGGCGTGGTGCTGGCCACCAGCCAGCCCGAGTGGCGGTTTCATGCCCTGGCGCCACTCTCGGCGCAGGACGCCGCTGCTGCCCGCGAGCAGCTTCAGCTGGCCGATGCCGGCTTCGAACCGCTGCCGTTGCGACGCGGTGCCGGTGACGGCCTGGCGACAATCGACAGCTCCGGAAAGTCGCGCCAGTTCGTTGAAGTGGTGCAGGACCTGCCCGGTGCGGTGCCCGGCTGGCGTCTGTGGCTGCTGACGCCCGCCGACGCCGCTTTGTCGTCCGCCGCCAACACGGCGCGCCTGACCACGCTGCTCGGGTTGCAGCTCATGGGCCTGCTTGCCTTCGTGCTCACCCGGCGCCGGCGCGCCCGCCGGCTGCGGCAGGAGGCGCTGGCGCGCATGAACGCCGAACTGGAGAGCCGGGTCAGCACCCGGACGGCCGAGCTGACGCGCTCCAACACCGCACTTGCCGGCGAAATCGCCGAGCGTGAGAACGCCGAAGCCAAGGTCCGCCGGTTGCGTGACGATCTCGCCCAGGCCAACCGGCTTTCCATCCTCGGCCAGATCGCCGCCGGCGTGGCGCACGAGATCAACCAGCCTGTCGCCGCCATCCGCACCTATGCCGAGAACGCTGGCCGCTTTCTCGACGCCGGCAAGACCGAGCCGGTCAGCGGCAATCTGACATCGATCGTTTCGATGACCGAGCGCATCGGCGCGATCACCAGCACCTTGCGCACCTTTGCCCGGCGGCCAGGCGTCGCCGCCTCGCCATTGCCGGTGCGCGAGGCGATCGACGGCGCGCTGTCGCTTCTGTCCGGCCGCATCCGTGATTCCGGCGTGACCATCGTCAAGCCGCGCGGCAGCGCGTCGCCGGTGGTCATGGCCAGCCGTATCCGGCTCGAGCAGATCCTCGTCAACCTGTTGCAGAATGCGCTGGACGCGATGAAGGACCAGCCCGATCCCCGCATCGAGATCGAGATCGACATCGCCGAGCGCGACGACAGGGTGCTGATTTCGGTGCGCGACAACGGCCCTGGCCTCGGCCCGGAGGCGGCCGGCAATCTGTTCATGCCGTTCCAGACCACCAAGGAGAAGGGGCTTGGCCTCGGACTGGTGATCTCGCAGGAGATCGCCCAGGAATTGGGCGGTACGCTCCGGCTCGATCCCGGCAGCGCCGGCGGCGCATCCTTCACCATCGACTTGAGGCGAATTGAATGACAGACGCATCAGGGCTGGTGGCGCTCGTCGAGGACGATGCGGACCTGCTTCACGCCACCACGCAATTGTTCGAGCTTGCCGGCTTCGCGGTGGTCGCGCTCGACGCGGCCGAGGCGGCGCTTGCCGTCGTCGACAGGAATTTCGAGGGCGTGGTCGTCAGCGACATCCGCATGCCGGGCATGAACGGGCTGCAGCTGTTCGATCGCGTCAAGGCGATCGACCCCGACATACCGGTGATCCTGGTCACCGGGCATGGCGACGTCGATCTCGCGGTGGCAGCGCTCAAGGATGGTGTCTATGATTTCATCCCGAAACCCTATGCCAGTGACCGCCTCGTCGAGGCACTCAGACGGGCATCGGAGAAGCGGCGGCTGGTGATGGAGAACCGGCGGCTGCGAGAAGCCGCGGCGCAGGCTGCCGACGGCCTGCCGCTGATCGGCGAAGCGCCAGCCATCCGGCGGTTGCGCGAGACCTTGCGGCAGATCGCCGACATGGACGTCGACGTGCTGGTGGAAGGGGAGACCGGAACCGGCAAGGAGGTGGTGGCCGACCTCCTGCACCGATGGGGGCGGCGGCGCGCAAAGCCCTTCGTGGCGCTGAATTGCGGTGCGCTGCCGGAGACCGTCATAGAGAGCGAGCTGTTCGGCCACGAGGCGGGCGCGTTCACCGGCGCGCAGCGGCGACGGATCGGCCGCATCGAGCACTCCAGCGGCGGCACGTTGTTCCTCGACGAGATCGAATCCATGCCGCCGGCCCTTCAGGTCAAGCTGCTGCGTGTGCTCGAAACGCGCAGCGTCACCCCGCTTGGCTCGAACGAGACCCGGCGCGTCGACCTCCGGGTCGTCGCGGCGACCAAGGTGGATCTCGGACGGCAGGACCAGCGCGGCGACTTTCGCGAGGATCTCTATTTCCGCCTCAACGTGGTGACGTTGCGCATTCCGCCGTTGCGCGAGCGGCGCGGCGACATCCCAATGCTGTTCGGCCACTTCCTCGGCAAGGCCGCGGAACGGTTCGGCCGGCCGGTCGCCGGGGTCAACGCGGCGGTCAGCGATCATCTCCAGTCGCATGCATGGCCGGGCAATGTGCGCGAGCTTGCACATTTTGCCGATCGCGTCGCGCTCGGCCTCGGTCCGGACGACGATACGAAAACGGTTCCCGCGCAGTTGCCGGAGCCGGCGGCCACGCTGCCCGAACGGGTCGGCCACTACGAGGCGCAACTCATCCGCGACGCGCTGCGCGACCACGGCGGCGATGTGCGCAGCGCCATCGACGCACTCGGCGTGCCGCGCAAGACCTTCTACGACAAGCTCAAGCGCTACGGCATTGCAGCGTCCGAGTTTCGCAATGGCGGCGATGCGGATACGCACCCTGTTCGGAGCCAGATATAGACATTGCACAAGCGCCATGCCCCTCGTAACGCTGCCTTTGTATCCAGCTGCGCATCTCGGAAAAGGCCATGAAGACGACACTTGAAACGACGGCAAATCCCTCGCCGGAAGAACTCACCTTTCTCGCCGAACGGCTGACGGCGTTCAACGACGGCGATGTTGGTGCTTCCGAAAGAAAGGCCCTGGCCGTGTTCTTGCGCGACGAGGACGGCACGGTCGTCGCCGGCATCTCGGGCTACACCGCCTGGGGCTGGCTCTACGTGCAGTGGCTGTGGGTCGATGAAAGGCTGCGCGGTCAGCAGATGGCCGGCAACATGCTGGATGCGGCCGAGCAGGCAGCGGTGGCTCGCGGCTGTCGGAATGCCTGGATCGACACCTTCAATCCGCATGCCGCCAAGGTCTATCAGCGCCAGGGCTATCAGCCCTTCGGAACGCTTGCCGACTTCCCGGTCGGACGCAGCCGCATCTTCCTGCGCAAAACGCTGGTTTAACCGGCCAGCCGTCCGCCGCGCATCGGCTGCGGTGCGCCGGTCGTGCTGGGGAAGCTGATCGGCAGACCCCTCAGCACGCGAACCGCGAGGAAGGCAAAGCACTCCGCCTCCACCGCGTCGCCGCTCCAGCCAAGGCTTTCGGCCTGCACCACCTCGACGCCGGCGCGGCTGGCGAGCATCGCCATCATTGTCGGGTTGTGGCGGCCGCCGCCGCTGACCACGAGTTTTTTCGGGCGGCGCGGCAACAGGTCGAGCGCCTTGCCGACGGCGGCAGCGGTGAAGGCGGTCAAAAGGGCTGCGCCATCCTCGGCGTTCAGGCCGTCCGCCATGGCGGCGCCGAAGTCGAAACGGTCCAGCGATTTCGGGTAGGGCTTGGTCAGATAAGGGTGCTGCAGGAGTTTCGCCAGCCGTGCCTCATCCACTGTTCCCGCGCGACCAAGCGCGCCGTCGCGGTCCATGTCGCCGAGCCCCTTCGACTTGATGAAATCATTGAGCGGCGCGTTGGCAGGTCCGGTGTCGAAGGCGACGACGTTGTCGGCGCCATCCCACCAAGTGATGTTGGCGACGCCGCCGAGATTGAGCACAGCCACCTCGCCACTGGCGCCGGCGCTGCGCATCAAAGCGGTGTGATAGGCCGCGGCCAATGGCGCGCCTTGGCCACCGGCGCGCATGTCGGCTGAGCGGAAATCATAGGCGACCTTGGTGCCGAGGATTGCGTGCATGAGTTCGCCGTCGCCGAGCTGCCGGGTCTGGCCGAGCCTGCCCACCTGCGGTGCGCGATGCAGGACGGTCTGGCCGTGAAAGCCGACGACGCCGATATCGGCCATCGTCATGCCGTAACCTTCGACGAGTTCCTTGACCGCCGCCGACTGGGCTCGCGTCAGGGCTTCCTCCGCCTTGCGAAAGATCGCCGGCTCCGGCCCGGTGAAATTCCAGACCCTTGCCTCGCTCAGCGTCTCTTCCAGCAGCGAGCGGATCGACGGGGGATAGGGCATCAGCCGATAGGTGCCGAAATCGTCGATCCGCTCACCATCGGTCTTGATCAGCGCGACGTCGATGTTGCCGTCAAGCACGGTGCCGGTCATCAGGCCGACGGCCCAGATTGGTTCCATGGTCACTTCCCTAACAATCCTCGTTAACAAGATCGCCGACCGCCTGCCGAAGCGGAGCGATGCCGCTGTCGAAATGACGTGTCGGATGGATCCGGTTGGTGAGCAAGGTCCAGGCCTTGCCGCTGTCGAAGTCGATCCACAGTCCGGTGCCGGTGAAGCCCGTGTGGCCGATGGTTTCCGGGCTGCACAGCGCCCCGCCGGACCAGCCCCCATAGCGGCGCTCCCAGCCATGGGTGCGGGTTGCGGACAGGGGCGTTCGCATCAGCTCAATCGAACGCTCGGACGCACCCGTGCCGTCCAATAGCCCCTGCGCGAAATCGAGGACGGAAGCGGCTGTTCCGAACAGGCCGGCATGTCCGGCCCCTTGCAGCGCCGCGCAATTGTCGTCGTGCACCTCGCCGGACAAAACGCGATGGCGCCAGGTGCAGTCCTCGGTCGCGGCTGACGCATCCGGCTCGGCGGAAAAAGCGAAGCCCGGGCCGGGATCCATGTTCCGGATTGTTTTTCCCGACATCCGCTCCAACGCAAAGCCGAGCAGGATGAAGTTGATGTCGGAATAGACCGGGTCGCGGGCGCGCCATTCGCGCTGCAGGATGAAGGCGCGCAGCAGCTCGGGATCGCGTCCATACGTATAGATCGGCTCGACAGAAGGAAAAGGCGTCTGGTGGCCAAGGCATTGGCGGAACGTCACCTTCCGTTCCCAGGCCTGCGCATCATACTGGCGAAGGTCCGGCAGAGCGGAGATCAGCGGCGCATCGAGATCGATGAGGCGGTCTTCGGCCAGCGCCAGGATACGCGGTGTCGTAAAGATCACCTTGGTCAAGGACGCCAGGTCGAACCAGGTTTGGTCGTGCATCGGGCGCGCCTTCGGCACGAGCTGCGCGGAGCCGACCGACCTGACGACGCGAGCGCCATTTCTGTCGACAATGCCGAGGACGCCGCCCGGGATGCGCTTGGCAACCACCGCGGCTTTCAGCGGTGCGAACGCGCGATCGAAGAGCTGGGCGAGGGCGCTCAACACGAGCCTCCATCTGAAAGGCAGCGTTCCGTCCCACCCCCCTCTGCCCTGCCGGGCATCTCCCCCGCAAGGGGGGAGATTGGCAGTTCGTGCGCGYCGTCAGCCTTCAGACTTTGGAGATTGGCGAAGGCCGATGCGACATCCAATCTCCCCCCTTGCGGGGGAGATGTCCGGCAGGACAGAGGGGGGTGCTGTCCCGTAATCACACCTCTACCCTCGCCATATGATCAGCCCCAAACTGCTCCCATCTCGCCGGCGCCGGCTCGTACCCCTGCGGGCGCACCAGTGAGGGGACCTGGCGCGTGTCGAGTTCGAAATGTTCGTGGCGCCGGTCGATGGTCGGAACGGCGGCGATGAGCTTCTTCGTATAGGAATGCTGCGGCCTCGACAGCACCGAGGTCGCGTCGCCGATCTCGACGATCTGGCCGGCATAGATGACGGCGATCCGGTGGGCGATCCGCTCGACGACGGCCATGTCGTGCGAGATGAACAGATAGGCCAGCCCGAACTCGCGCTGCAGGTCGACCAGCAACTCCAGCACCTTGGCCTGCACCGAAACATCGAGCGCCGACACCGCTTCGTCGAGAACGACCACGGAAGGGTTGAGCATCAGCGCGCGGGCGATGCACAGCCTTTGCCGCTGGCCGCCGGAGAATTCGTGGGGGTAGCGTTCCAGGCTGTTCTTCGGCAGTCCGACGCGCTCCAGCAGGCTTGCCATCCTAGCCCGTGTCTCGGCATTCACCCGGCCGCCGGTGGCGATCACCGGCTCGGCCAGGATGCTCTCGATGCTGAGCCTTGGATTGAGCGAGGCATAGGGGTTCTGGAACACCATCTGCACGGGCAGGGCGCTCTGCTCGGCCGAAGCCTTTCGGACGCCGACCGAGAAGCTGCCGCGTGTCGACCGCACCAGCCCCAGGACGGCGCGCGCGGTGGTCGATTTGCCCGAACCGCTCTCGCCGACAATGGCCAGCGTCTCGCCGGGCATCAGGTCGAAATCGACGCCATCGACGGCATGCACCGCGCCTGTGGCGCGGCTGAAGAAGCTGCTCTTGAGGGGAAATCGTACAACCAGGTTATCCACCTTCAAGGCCGGTTCCTTGGCTGCACCCGTGTCGCGCTGCCCGTCGGCGCGCGTCGCGCTGCCATTGGCGAAATGCGGCACGTCCTGCAGCAGGTGCTGCGTGTAGGGATGCTGCGGACGATCGAGGATCTGGTTCAACTCGCCTTGCTCCACGGCCTGCCCGTTCTGCATCACCATCACCCTGTCGGCGATGCCGGCGACCAGGCCGATGTCGTGGGTGATGAAGATCATCGACATGTCGGTTTCCCGCTTCAACTCGGCCAGCAGCGCCATGATCTGCGCCTGCACCGTGACGTCGAGCGCCGTCGTCGGCTCGTCGGCGATGAGCAGGCGCGGATTGCAGGCCAGCGCTATGGCGATCATCACCCGCTGCAGCATTCCCCCGGACAGCTGGTTGGGGGTGTATTTCAGCCGCCGCGCGGCGTCGGGAATGCGCACGCGGTCGAGCGCATCCTTGGCTGCCGCCGTGGCTTGCCTGCCGGTCAGCCCACGGTGCAGCCGAAACGATTCCTCGATCTGCCTGCCGATGGTCAGCACCGGATTGAGCGAGGTCATCGGCTCCTGGAAGATCATGCCGATCTCGGCGCCGCGAATGCCGGTCAGTTGCGGTTCGGAGGCGTTCATCAGGTCGAAGACGCTGCCATCGGCCCGCTTCAACTTCATCGCCCCGCCAGTGATGCGGCCGCCGCCGAAATCGATGAGACGGTTGATCGACAAGGCGGTGACGGATTTGCCCGAGCCGCTTTCGCCGACAATGGCCAGTGTCTCGCCGTCGGCGAGGTCGAAACTGACGCCGCGCACCACCTCATTGGCTTGCGGATTGCGACCGAAGCCGACACGCAGATCCGATACGGACAGCAGCGGGGTCATGCCGGCGCCCTCCGCATCTTCGGGTCGAGGATGTCGCGCAAGGCATCACCAAGCAGGTTGAAGCCGAGGATGCTGATCATGATCGCCAGACCGGGGAAGATCATCAGCCACGGCGCGGTCTCCATCAGATTGCGGCTGTCGCTCAGCATCAGGCCGAGCGAGGCGGCGGGCGGCTGCGTGCCGAGCCCAAGGAAACTCAGGCCCGCCTCCGTCAACAGCGCCCAGGCCAGCGCCAGCGTCACCTGGACGGTCAATGGCGCCACCAGGTTGAGCAGCAGATGGCGGGTCACGATGTAGCTCGAACTGCTGCCGAAGGTGCGCGCGGCGTCGACGAATTCGCGCGCCTTGAGCGACAAAGCGGGGCCGCGCACGACGCGGGTGAAGATCGGCGTGTAGACGATGCCGATGGCAACGACGCTGGTCCATGTGCCCGGCCCGGCGACCGTGACGATGAGCAGGGCCAAAAGGATTGCCGGAAAGGCCAGCAGCACATCCATGATCCGCATCAGGACGCCGTCCCAGCGGCGGCCGAGCCAGGCGGCGGCCAGCCCCAGCACGGTGCCGGCAAGGGTCGCGAAGGCGACCGAGAAGAAGGCGACCGTGAAGGACTGTCCGACGCCCGCCATCAGCCGGCTGGCGACGTCGCGGCCGAACAGGTCGGTGCCCATCCAGTAGGCGCCGTTGGGCGCATGCAGCCGATCGACCCGGTATTGCGTGATGGGATTGTGCGGCGTCAGCCCCAGCATGCCGAGGATGGCGACCAACAGATAGACGCCGACGATGACGCCGCCGATGCGACCGCTGCCGTGGCTGAAGATGGCGCGCAGGATGCGCATCACGGCTCTCCCAGCCGGATGCGCGGATCGAGCGCGACATAGGCGAGGTCGACCAGGAGATTGACGATCATGAAGTTGAAGGCGATGAACAGCACGGCGCCTTGCACCAGCGCATAGTCGCGCTGCTGGATCGCATCCAGCACCATTCGCCCAAGACCGGGCAGCGCGTAGATCTGCTCGACGATGACGGCGCCGCCGAGGAGATAGCCGAACTCGATGCCGCTCAGCGTGACGACCGGGATCAGCGCATTGGGCAGCGCGTGCCGCCAGATGACGCTGCGCGCCGAGGCGCCCTTGCTGCGCGCGGTTCGCACGTAGTCGTCGCTCAGCACGTCGAGCATGGCCGAGCGCGATATGCGGGTGACCGAGGCTGCGAAGGCGAAACCGAGCGTGATGGCAGGCAGGATCAGCTGGCTGAGATTGCGCAAGGGATCTTGCCAGAGCGGCGCGAATTCGCCCATCGCCGGCAGCACGCCGAAGCCGGCCGACAGCGTGTAGATGATCAGCAGGCCAAGCACGAAGCTCGGTGTCGACTGGCCGAGCATGGCGACGATGCGCACCCCGAGATCGGACAGTTTCTCATTGTGCGTGGCGGCAAAGATCCCGGCAGGCATGCCAACCGCAAGCGCGATGATCATCGACAGGATGGCCAGCTCGAGCGTCAGCGGGAAGCGCTCGACGATGACGTCGAGCACCGGCCTGCCATAGGTGACCGAGATGCCGAGATTGCCGTGCAGGATGCCGCCTATCCAGCGCCAGTACTGGACGAACCAGGGCTGGTCGATGCCGAAATAGGCGGCGAGCGACTCACGCTGCGCCGGCGTCAGCAGGCCCGCCTCGGTGCCCAGCATTGCCGTGATCGAATCGCCCGGCACCATCCGGATCGCAACGAAGACCAGGATGGACACGCCAAGCAGGACGAGAGGAAACGTCGCCAGTCGTCGCATCAGATAATTCACGCGAAGAAGTCCTCTCGTCCAAGGCCGCCGGCTACTGCTGGATGGTCACCTTGCTCAGGCTGAACAGCGTGCCCGTCGGCGTCGGTACGAACCCGGCGATGTTCTTCTGCTGCGCCGTGTAGCTGTACGAGGTGTAGAGCCAGATCCATGGCGACATCTCGGCGAGGTGCTTCTCGAACTCGGCGAAGATCGCCTTGCGCGCCGCCGGATCGGTCTCGGCGCGGCCCTTCTGCATCTGGCTGTCGAGCGTGTCGTCGATGTAGTTGGCCACCTTCTGCAAATTGCCTGCCTTGGTCCAGTAGCGGTTGTACATGGTGTAGGGGTCGGCACGGCCGCCGTTGAGCGCGATCGCCATGTCGAAATCGCCCTTCAGCCAGGCGTCGACATAGACATTCAGCTCCATCATCTTGATGTCGAGCTTGACGCCGATTTCGGCCAGCTGCGACTGGATGACCTGGGCTTCCGCCGCCGCCGTCGGCGGCTCGCCGGTGGCACCGATCACGGTCGCCGAAAAGCCGTCGGCATAGCCGGCTTCCGCCATCAGCTTCTTGGCCTTCTCGACGTCGCGCTTGTAGCAGAACAGCTGGCTCGGATCAGTCGCCAGAGCCGGGATCGTCAGCGGTCCCGTGACCTTGCCTTCGCCGAGCGAAGCGGTGTCCAGCACCTCCTGCCGGTCGATGGCGCAGGAGATGGCCTGGCGCACCTTGAGCTCGGTCATCGGCTTGCGTGAGGGATTGAGCTGCAGCACGTGATAGGCGAGCACCGGCACGCGGTTCAGCTGCAGGCTGGCTTCCTTCGGCACCAGCGTGGCGACAAGCGGGTCGTTGAGCAGTGCGAAATCGATCTGCTTGGTGCGCATGGCGGCCAGGATCGCGGCTTCATCGGGAAGCACGCTGATTTCGATGCCGTCGACTCCGGTCGCGCCGCCGGCCCAATCCTTGTTCGCGCTCAGCACTTCCTTGGCATTGGGATCCCATTTGTCGAGCTTGAACGGTCCCGAGCCGACCGCCTTGGTGCCGATCGAGCCGGCCTTGATCTCGCTTGCCGGAACGATGGCCGCGTTGACGTCGCTCATCGCCGTCAGGATCGGCACGTCGGGCTGCGACAGATGAAACACGACGGTCGTCGCATCGGGCGTGTCGATGCTGGCGATCGACAGGAAGTTGGCGCGGGCGGCCGCGCCCGTCTTCTCGTCGAGGATGCGCTCGAACGATGCCTTGACGTCGGCCGAGGTCACCGCTGTGCCGTCCTGGAATTTCGCCTTGGGATCGAGCTTGAAAGTCAGCTCCTTGCCGTCCTTGGAGAATTCCCAAGAGGTGGCGATGGCGGGGATGATCTGCAGGCTGGCGTCGACCCGCACCAGCGGCTCATAGATCAGCTCCAGCAGCCGCAGCGACGAAAAGGCCGTCTGCTTGTGCGGATCAAGCCCGGTGGCGTCTTGCGACCAGGCCATATGCAGCGTCGCTGCATTCGCCTGCGTTGAAACCGCGGCCACGCCGAGCATCGCCGCCAGCGTGATGCCCGACAGCAGCTTTCTTGTGAGGTGAACCATTCTCGTCTCCCATTATGATTGAACTCGATGCCTTGCAGTTTCTGCGGACCGCTTCCAAGACACACATGCTTTGGAGTATCGGCCCAGTCTATGCGGCTTCACGCCGTCTTGTCTCATGCGGCTTCATGCTGTCGTGTCGCTGATTGCCTTTCGAAGGAAGCCCCCGGCCTTGCCGAGAGCCACGCGCGCCTCCTCGACGCCCATGCCGGTGATCGTCACCAGGATCGCCAGCTTCACATCGTTGCCGGTCTGGGCGAGCGCTTGCTTGGCTTGCTGCGCCGCGCAACCGGTGGTCTGCATGACGATCCTGGTTGCCCTGGCGACCAGTTTCTTGTTGGACGGGTTGAGGTCGACCATCAGGTTCTGGTAGCTCTTGCCGATGCGGATCATGCTGGCGGTGGTCAGCATGTTGAGCACCAGCTTCTGCGCGGTTCCCGATTTCAGCCGGGTCGAGCCTGTCAGCACTTCCGGCCCGACAACCGGCGAGATGGCGATGTCGGCGATGCCGGCAATGGTCGAGGCCGGATTGCAGGACAAGGCGACCGTCGCCGCGCCAACTTGCTTCGCATAACTCAATCCGCCGATGACATAGGGCGTGCGCCCACTGACGGCGATACCGACGACCACGTCGTCTGATGTGAGCCCGATCTCCAGCAGCGCCTTCGCGCCCATTTTCGGATCGTCCTCGGCGCCTTCCGTCGACCGCACCAGGGCGTCGGGACCGCCAGCGATCAGGCCGACGACCATGCCTTCGGGCACGCCGAACGTCGGCGGACACTCCGAAGCGTCGAGAACGCCGAGCCGGCCGCTGGTGCCGGCGCCCATATAGATCAGCCGCGCGCCTTTCTGGAAGGCAAGCACGATGCGGTCCACCGCGGCGGCGATTTCCGGCACGACCTTTTCGACAGCCGCCGGGACAGCCTCGTCCTCGTCATTGATCTTGCGCAGCACATCGATGGTCGGCAGCAGGTCGATGTCCATCGTCCTTGGGTTGCGGCCCTCGGAAATCAGCCGGTCCAGCTCGGACATCAACCCTTGTTCGGTCATCCCAGTGCTTTCAAATCGTGCGGCACGGCCGGCGTTGAGCAGAGCTCCCGACCGGCGCCAGCGCACACGGACGCTGTGTCCGTTTGCTGCTACCCTGTTTTCGTTTGTTAACTTTTTAGAATTTGATATTCGCAACGTCAACAGAAATATGGAATATATTATTCCTAACGGGGCCGGGCGCTATCGCCCGCCGCAGGACCGTTTGGCGAGGATGATCGCACCCGAGACCGCATCGCCATCAGCGGGCTTCAGGCGGCGCCGGACATCGGGGGAGAGCCAGGGCTCGAGCGCACTGGACAGGCCGCCCAGCAAGGTGACGCGCGGCGCGCCTTGTTCGAACAGCACCCGCACCAGCGTGTCGATCTGCTCGGCCGCGCCTTGCACGATGCGCCGCCCGACCGGATCGCCCTGGTCGGCATGGCGCATCACCATCGGCGCCAGCGCCGCATAGTCGGTGGCGCTGGCGCGGTCCATCCAGGCGACCGCTGCCATCGGGTCGCCCTCGAAGCGCTGCATCACCTCCGCCAACAGTGCTGTCCGCTCATGCCGGCCGTCGTGGGCGCGCAACGCCAGCTGCACGGCTTTCAGTCCAAGATCGGCGCCGCTGCCTTCGTCGGAGATCGGAAAGCCGTAACCGCCGACACGCAGGTCGCGGCCGTCGACAAAGCCGAGGCCGATCGAGCCGGTGCCGGCAATGACGATGGCGCCGTCCTGGCCGGAATGCGCGCCAAGGCAGGCGCCGACGCCATCGCTGACGAAATCGATGCTGGCAAACGGATGCGCGATCGCCCGCAACGCCTCCAGCGCACCCTTGCGGCCGATGCCGGCAAGGCCGATGCCGGCACGAATTCTGGCTGTCTCGGCTGGTCCGAAGCCTGTCTCTTCGATCGCCGCGCCAAAGGCTTTCGCAATGGAGGCCCAGGCCGCATCGATGCCGAGCCGCGTGGTCGCCGGGCCCGACAGGCCCTGTCCCAGCACGGTCCCATCCGTGTCCTCGATGCGGGCGCGACACCCGGTCCCGCCGCCATCGACGCCGAGAAAATAATCCGCGCTGTTCATGCGCTCAGCCGCTCGATATCGGCGCCGCACAGCCGCAGCTTACGGTCCAGTTGTTCATAACCGCGGTCGAGGTGATAGACGCGGTTGATGGTCGTCTCGCCCTCGCACACCAGCGCCGCCAGCACCAGCGACACCGAAGCGCGCAGGTCGGTGGCCATCACCGGTGCGCCATGCAGCTTGGCGCCACCACGCACCAACGCCGTGGTTCCCTGCAGCTTGATGTTGGCGCCGAGCCGCATCAGTTCGGGAACATGCATGAAGCGGTTCTCGAAGATGGTTTCACGCAGCAGCGATGCTCCCTCGGCGCAACACATCAGCGCCATGAACTGCGCCTGGAGATCGGTTGGAAACCCCGGATAGGGTTCCGTCGTGACGTCGACAGCCTTCAACGGCCGGTCGCGTGACACGATGAGCCCGCGGTCGCCCGGCCAGACGCTGACGCCGGTTGCTTCCAGCAATTGCACCACCGAGGCCATATGCTCGAGCCGCGCATGGGTCAGTTCCAGCTGGCCACCGGTGATGGCCGCGGCGATGGCATAGGTGCCGGCCTCGATCCGGTCCGGGATGATGTCGTGCCTTGCGGCATGCCAGTTCGTGTCGCCCGCGATCAGGATGCGGTGCGTGCCGGCGCCCTCGATGCGCGCGCCCATGGCGTTGAGGCACGCGGCGAGGTCCGCCACCTCGGGCTCGCGCGCCGCGTTGAGGATTTCGGTTTCGCCCTTTGCCGTGGCCGCCGCCATCATCGCGGTTTCCGTTGCCCCGACCGACGGCGAACTCAAGACGATGCGCGTCCCGGTCAGCCCGTTCGGCACCGATGCGACGATGGAACCATTCTCGATGGCGATCCTGGCGCCGAGTGCCGCGAGTGCGGCAACATGCATGTCGACCGGCCGCGCGCCGATCGCACAGCCGCCCGGCAGCGAAACCCGTGCATGGCCGAACCGGGCCAGCAGCGGCGCCAGGACAAGCACGGTCGCCCGCATCTTTCGCACCGTGTCGTAGGACGTCTCCTTGGAAACGGCGGCACTGGTGTCGATCGTCGCGGTATGCGCCGACCTCGTCACTTCCGCGCCGTGCAGCCGCACCACGCCGAGCATGTTTTCGACGTCGGTCACATCAGGCAGGTTGGTCAGTTCGAGCGGGTAGGGGCTGAGCAGGGCTGCCGCGATCTGCGGCAGGGCGGCGTTCTTGGCGCCGGATATGGTGACCGCGCCTTCCAGTCTCTGTCCGCCCACGATCCGCAATCTGTCCATGCGCCGAAACCTTGTGTGATGAGGTTCGAGAATTAATTGTGCGTTCTTGGCTGTCAATCAGAATTGGAATATTTTATTCCTATCGCGGCACGCTGTGCGGCTTGTCGACCTGAAAAGCGTAAGGGAATCTCGTGTCCGTTCTGAACAGGATCAATGCGAAGCTCGACGGCATGGCGCCTGGCGATCGTGAGATCGGCCGGTACATCGTCGACAATCCCGACCAGATGCTGCGTCTGTCGACGGCCGCACTTGCGGCCGAGATCGGTCGCAGCCAGTCGAGCGTGGTCAAGTTCAGCCAGAAACTCGGCTATGCCAGCTATCAGGAGCTCAAGCTCGCCGTCAGCGAGGCCAAGGCGCAGGAATGGCAGGTGCCGGCCGGCGTCATCCATGGCTCGATCGAGGTCGGCGACAGCTACCAGGTCATCCTGAAGAAGCTGGTCGGCAGCAAGCTTCTGTCGATACAGCGGACCGTCGCCGCCAACACCGAGCGGATCATCTCCAGGACGCTGGAATTGCTGGACGGCGCGCGCCGCATCCATCTGGTCGGCGTCGGCGCCTCTTCGCTGGTGGCGCGCGATTTCTCCTACAAGCTGATGAAGCTCGGCCGCAATGTCCTGCACGACAGCGACAGCCACGTCCAGATGGCCAATGTCTCGACGCTCGGGCCAGGCGATGTGCTGTTCGCTCTTTCCTATTCCGGCGCCAGCATCGAAACCCTGCGCATCGCCGAGCTGGCCCGCAAGCGCGGCACGATGGTGATCGCCGTCACCGGCGTCCACGACAATCCGCTGAGCCGGGTTTCAGACATCTGCCTTTACACCATCGCCGACGAGGAGCGTGCGCGCTCATCCTCCATCACCGCGCGCGACGCACAGCTGGCGCTGACCGATCTTCTGTTCATCCTGCTGGTGCAGCGGCAGCCGGACGCCAACGAGTATGTCCACAACAGCGAAGTGGCGGTCTCGGTGCTGAAGGCCGAACTGCCCTCGTAGATGCCTCAAACGCTTTCGAGATAGGTCTCGATCTCGAAGTCGCTGACATTGAGGGCGAACGTATTCAACTCCTGGCGTTTGCAGGCGACAAAGGAGTCGCGCAGGATCGCCGGAAAGATCTCGGCCACATGTGTTCCGCTCTCAAAACTGGCGATCGCCGATGCCCAGTCCGGCGGCAGTTTGGCCGGCACAAGCCCTTGCCCGTCGCTCCCGGTCGGATCGCCAGGCGACATCTGTCTTTCAATGCCGATCAGCGCGGCGCCCAATATGGCGGCAAGCACCAGATAGGGATTGGCATCGGCTCCCGAAACGCGATGCTCGATGCGACGCGCGCCGGTCGGGCCGCCGGGAATGCGGATCGCGACCWTGCGGTTCTCGTAGCCCCAGGCCACGGCGGTCGGTGCATAGGATCTCGGACGCAGCCGGCGGTATGAATTGAAGTGCGGTGCGAACACCAGCGTGCTCTCGGCCATCGCCGCGAGCAGGCCGCCGACCGCATGGCGCATGATCTCCGAGCCCTGGTCCGTGCCGTCGTCGAAGACGTTGCGTCCTTCGGCGTCGGTCAGGCTGAAGTGGACGTGAAAGCCGTTGCCGGCGCGGTCGCCATAGGGCTTGGCCATGAAACAGGCGGCAAAGCCGTGCTTGCGGGCGATGCCCTTCACCGTGCGCTTGAACAATACGGCATCGTCAGCCGCCCGCAGGGCGTCGGCGACGTGGTTCAGATTGATCTCGAACTGGCCGACGCCATTTTCGGCAATGGCCGTGTCGACGGGAATGCCTTGCGTTCGGCAGGCCTCGTAGACGTCGTGGATGAAGGATTCGAAGTCGTCGATCTCATCGATCGACAGCGCCGCATCGGAATCGAGACGGCGCCCGGTGACCGGCGAGACGGGCCCGACCGGCCGCTGCGACTGCGGATCGACGAGGTAGAATTCGAGTTCCGTCGCCGCGACCGGGGTCAATCCCAACGCCTTGTAGCGATCGAGAATGCGGGCCAGCGCCCGCCGTGGATCGCCAAGATACGGCGCGCCGGTTTCGTCGGCGAGCCAGAGCGGGACAAGCGCCGTCGGATGCGCCGTCCAGGCCACCGGGAGAATGCCGCGTCCCGTCCATTGGCAAAGCCCGTCGGCGTCGCCTGTCGAGAAAACCAGCGTGTTGCCTTCGATGTCTTCGCCCCAGATGTCGAGGCCGATCAGGGAGTAAGGCATGCGCAGCTTGCCTTCGAGCGCCTTGCGCGCCTGCTCGACCGGGATGCGCTTGCCGCGCATGACGCCGTTGAGGTCGCACACAGCCGCCCTCAGGCTCTGGATGTCGTTCCTGCTTTCAAGCCAGTTCAAAACGTCCGCAATTGCATCGCTCAATTTGTAACCTCTGGTTTTTGAAGGTGCCGCAGCCTGATCGGCTACACTGTCCCTGGTAACAATAGCTCGTGAGTTTTCGAAAACGAAACCTGACCACTGCCAGGCGTTTTTCTTATTTTTTCAAGTCACTAGCTGGGATGTCGGGAGGCATTTCAAAACCAATTGCGCGATCTGCGATCGCAACATAGAGGCAAGAGAGCGGAAAGCCAAGGGGGCATTTGAACTGCCGCGGCTCTCCGCCGACATAGCTGCATATGCTGCTGGAGCCTCTCGGTCAAAAGCGACCAGGCCGACAATTGTGTGCTAGTCTCGCGCGCTTCTGAATGATGGCGGGTGGTGGTGATGTCAGAAACGGACAAGGTGTTCGCGGGCTCGATTCCGGAAAACTACGACCGCTATATGGTGCCGTTGATTTTCGAGCCGTTCGCCGCGGATCTTGCTCGACGAGCAGCGTCCCTGTCGCCAAGTGCCGTCTTGGAGATCGCCGCGGGCACCGGGGTTGTCACCCGCGCATTGGCGCCAAAACTGTCCACAAGCGCAAGCTATGTCGTCACCGACCTCAACCAGCCGATGCTCGACTTCGCCGCTTCGCAACAAGCTCCCGACAGTCGCATCGAATGGCGCCAGGCGGACGCTTTGGCGCTGCCGTTCGAAGATGCGGCCTTCGACCTCGTTTGTTGTCAGTTCGGCGCGATGTTCTTTCCCGACCGCCCGTCTGGCTACCGCGAAGCAAAGCGGGTCCTGAAGCCCGGAGGTCATTTTCTATTCAACGTATGGGATCGCCTCGAGGAGAATGTATTTGCCAATGATGTGACGAATGCTCTCGCAAGGATGTTTCCGAACGATCCGCCGCGCTTTATGGCACGCACGCCACACGGCTACCACGATACGGCCCTGATCCGTAGCGAGCTGGAGGACGCGGGCTTCTCCCGTGTGGTAATCGAGACGAGAGCCGAACAAAGTCGTGCATCCTCGCCGCGCCTTGCGGCCGTTGCTTATTGCCAGGGAACTCCTCTTCGCAACGAAATCGAGGCCAGGGGCGCGGGAGAACTGGAAGCTGCAACCGACTGCGCGGCCTCCGCGATTGCGGACAGGCATGGCCGCGGCGAGATTGCCGCCAAAATTCAGGCCCACGTGATCATGGCCGTGGTCTAGCGCCCTAGAGCAACTCCAGGAAAAGTGTGAAACGGTTTTCCCGGGAAAAGCGCGTAGCGCTTTCCCTCAGGGAATTGCGTCAAAACAAAGAGATAGAGCCGTTCGGCGTTTCCGTGAAACGCTCTAGGCTCTCGGTTCCGGAAACCGCGCCTGCTGGAGAATATGTGTGGCGCCCTCGTCGATGTCGCGAACGATGGCCGAGCGCGCGCGCTCCCCGTCCTGGGCCTCGATCGCCGCGACGACCTCCTCGTGATAGTCGATGTCGAGGATAGAGGCGAGATCGTCCTCGAACCCCATGGCCAGGTTCCTCAGAAAAGGGCCGACCTGCATCCAGACGGTTTCGATCAGGAAGATCATCTGCTCGTTGCCGCAATGGCGATAGATCGAGAATTTGAAGTCGTAGTTCTTCCGCAGATAGTCATCGATATCGCCCTTGCGGGCCGCCAAAGTCAGGTCGGTGGAGTGGCGTCGGATCGTCCGCAGGTTGTTGCCGTTGATGAGCTTTGTCGCAAATTCGGTCGCCGAGCCTTCGAGGATCGTCCGCACGGCGGTCAACTGCGAAAATCGCTCTGCCGAAATGACTGGCACTTCCACGCTGCCGTTCGGCATCGGGCTCAGCGCGCGCAGCGCCTGCAGCCGCATGAAGGCACTGCGCACCGGCATGTCGCTGGTGCCGAGTTCCTTGGCAAGCTTGCGCGAGGTCAGCTTCTGGCCGGGCAAGAACTGGCCGGACATCAAGGCTCTGACCAGCTCCAGATAGACCTTCTCATGCAAGGGGACGGTGTCGACGGCGGTCAACCCGAATTGTGTTTTGTCGGCCATTGGCGGGGGGCGCTACTTCATTCGTTCTGAAATTGACCCTGACGACATCAGCCGCAGATAGTCTTGGTTGGCCGAACGCGGCGAGAACGCCGAAGTCAGCGACTTCTCGGCCGGCATGATAGACGCACCGATCGCAGCGCCGCAAGCCGTGTCGGCACAGCCGAGGCCTGGCTGCCGGCGTCCATGCCACGGTGTGCAAAACCATCATCACAAAACTTGACCTTGCTTGCACTTGCACCTCTGGCCGCTCTCTGGCTTTTTGAGGTACCCATCCGAACGGACTGATTCGCGTCATGCCGCTCGATTGCAATCTCCCCAGGCAGTCTGCGGATGGGTCGTGAAGCGCGCGCAATTGGCGAAGGAGAAACAGGCATGGCCGAGTTCAAGAAGCCCGAAATCTCCGAAATGAGACCCAAGATCACCGTTATCGGCGTCGGCGGTGGCGGCGGCAACGCCGTCAACAACATGATCGCGGAGCAGCTTCAGGGGACCGAATTCATCGCCGCCAACACCGACGCGCAGGCGCTGACCATGTCGAAGGCAACGCGGCTGATCCAGCTTGGCGCGCATGTCACCGAAGGGCTGGGCGCCGGATCGCTTCCCGAGATTGGCCGCGCCGCGGCCGAGGAATCGCTCGACGAGATCATGGATCATCTGGCCGGCACGCATATGTGTTTCGTCACCGCCGGGATGGGCGGCGGCACGGGAACCGGCGCTGCTCCGATCATTGCCCAGGCGGCGCGCAAGGCCGGCATCCTGACAGTGGGCGTCGTCACCAAGCCTTTCGCTTTCGAGGGCAGGCGCCGCATGCAGATGGCCGAAGAGGGCATCGAGCGGCTGCGCGAAAGCGCCGACACGGTGATCGTCATCCCGAACCAGAACCTGTTCCGGATCGCCGATGCCAAGACCACCTTCGCCGATGCGTTCGTCATTGCCGACCGCGTGCTTTATTCCGGCGTCAGCTGCATCACCGATCTCATCGTCAAGGAAGGCCTGATCAATCTCGACTTCGCCGATGTCAAATCGGTGATGCGCGACATGGGCCGCGCCATGATGGGAACCGGCGAGGCCTCCGGCGACGGCCGGGCGATGAAGGCGGCGGAAGCCGCGATCGCCAACCCGTTGCTGGACGAAGTGTCGATGAAGGGCGCCAAGGGTGTCCTGGTCTCGATCTCTGGCGGCAGGGACATGACCCTGTTCGAGGTCGACGAGGCCGCCACCCGCATCCGCGAAGAGGTCTATGAGGACGCCGACATCATCGTCGGCGCCATCTTCGACAAGAGCATGGAAGGCCGCTTCAGGGTTTCTGTGGTGGCGACCGGGCTCGATCGCGCCTTTGGGGCAGAGGACGCCGATACCGGCATCGCCCGGGGCAATGTCGGCCAGCCGCCAGCGCGGACGCTTCAGTAGCCACCTTCTGCGCACATCCCTGGCAAAGGGTCAGGTTGCTTGACAACGCTGTGGCCTGCGTATCGGCTTTGCTCAGCGCACTCTAACTTGCGGCCCGCTGTATCGGTCTCTATCCCTCTGCTGCTACAAGAATCCTTCACCGACGGCCATCTATACTGGCAACCGGCATTCGTTCGAGCGACGAGAGGCGCGGCTTGGAATTTGACTTGAAAACCATCGAGGCGCTTGCGCCCGACCAGGCGTCGTTGAGCGCCGCTTCCAAGTTGACCAAGCAATCGAACTGGCCCCGGCTCGAAAAGAACAAAGAGCTGGCTCTCATCTGGGGGGAATGTCAGGGTTCCGGGTCCAATCCCTACCGCGTGGTCGTCGACACCGGCGACCATGGTTACAAATGCACCTGCCCGTCGCGGAAATTTCCCTGCAAGCACACTTTGGCGCTGATGTGGATCGCCGCCACCACGCCGGCCAGCTTTGCCGCGGCCGGCTCGACGCCGGAATGGGTGAACGATTGGCTGAGCCGTCGCAGGAAGACCACGTCGCAACCTGTGGAACCGACACAAGGTGCGGGAGGCAAGAGCATCGGCGAAGCCGCGCGCGACGAAAGCTCTGTCGTCGAGGACGCGGCCGCGGTCGAACGCCGCGAGGCAGCGCAGCGCAAGCGGGCAGAAGACACGCGATCCTCCGTGTCGGCGGCGCTGGATGAACTCGATCAATGGATCGCCGACCAGTTGCGGCTTGGCCTTGCCGGCTTTGTCGACAACAGCAGCGATCGGTGCCGCCGGATTGCCGCGCGGCTGGTCGACATGAAGGCGACGGCACTTGCCGGCCGCATCGACGAGATACCGTCTAGGTTGATGGCGTTGCGCAGCGAGGAACGGCCGGACGCGGCGATCCGCGAACTCGGCAAGCTTGTGCTGCTGGCCAAAGCCTGGCGGTCGGCACCCGATGACCCGGAACTGAGGCGGCTGGTCTCGACCTCCGAGAGCCGCGAACAGGTGCTGGCCAATCCCGATGCGATCCAGGTCGAAAGCGCTTGGGAAGTGCTCGGCGAGAAGATCGAATCTCGCCGTGACGGTCTTGTCAGCCATTCGACCTGGCTGCTCGACCTGAACAGCGCGACCTCGCAATTTGCCCTGCTGCTCGACTATTTTCCGGCGTCGGCCGGTCGCCGGTCGAATGCGTTCACGCCGGGCGATCGTTTCGAAGCCCGGCTGATCTTCTATCCGGCGCGCCAGCCGCTGCGGGCATTGGTGGCGGACCGCAGGGGTGACGTCTCGTCCGGCGCGTGGCCCGATTTCGGCGTTGACGCGTCGGATCCGCTGGCGGCCCATATTGTTCGCCAGGACGCCGCGCCCTGGGTTACCGATTGCCCCGTCATGCTGCCGCCCGGAGCGATCCTGCTGGACGATCGCGGTGCCGCCTGGTGGCAGGCCGCCGGCGATCCGCACGGCATCGCCTTGCCAATCGCCGACACCGTCAACCCAACGCTGCTTGGGCTGGACCTCAAGGCAACGGCCGCACTTTGGAACGGCAACCGGCTTGAGCTCCTGGCGGCGCAGAGCGGGTTCGGGAGGCTTGATCTGTCATGAATGAGATCGAGCAGACCGGCCTGGCGACCATGCGCGACTGCTGGATAACCGGCGGCGCCACCTTCGACCTGGCTCCGGCTGCATGGCAGCAGATCGCGGGCAGTGCAAACCCCGACGAGCGCGAGCGCCGGTTGCTGGCAATCGCCGCGCAGGCCCTCGACATTGCCTTGCGGCCAACCGCGCCGAAGATGCTGAAACAACGCCCGCCACTGCCTGAACTTGCCTTGCCCATGCTGCCGGAGCGGCTGCGGCCGCTTTTGCGAGCCGCGCTGAAGCATGCAGCCGACGCAAGGACCAAGACACGCGTGGCCACGCTCGTCGCCAGCCGAGGCTTCGTGCTGCATCCAATGGATTGGATGCCCTCTGCGTCGTATCAGGAAAGTCCGGACGTTTATGCCCCCTGGGTCGATTGGCAAGCAGGTGTGGATGGCGAGAAACAATCCCGCCGGGAACAACTGACCGTGGAAACCTGGGATGATTTCTATCCCGCTGCGCGCCGTACCGCGCTGGCCGATATGCGCCGCACCGTTCCGGCGCTGGCCAGGCAACTGATCGAGGCCAAGGGGTCAAGTGAGCCGGCGGAGATCAGATCTGCTCTCATCGAACTCATGCGCTTCGGCTTGGGCGCCGATGACGTGCCATTCCTGAAGAGCCTCTCTGCCGACCGCTCCGGCAGGGTGCGCGAACTGGCTGGCCGGCTGCTGGCAAGGTTGGGAGAGCATGGCAACCCAGGCGATGGCGGGACGGAAGATCCGACAGCCGAGCTCGCCGCCTTCATCGCCGAAGGCAAATCCGGCTTCATCCGCCGCCGCACCACCTATACACCGATAAGACTCAAGGCGCCCGCGCAGGAAGCACGCCGCGGCGACTTGTTTGCCACCTGTTATCTGGGCGATCTTGCTGCCCGCTTCGGCGTTACCGAGTCCGATTTCCTCGGGGCATGGCAGTTCGGCGTCGACGACAATGCCGATCTCTTCCTCGTTCGAATGGTCTCGGTGTCCGGCAGTGATGCAGCGGTGGCGCATTTGGCCGATACGCTTGGCGCCGGAGGCGGCAAGCCGGCGCTTCTCGTCCTCCATCTCATGGCGCGTTTGGACAGCGGCAGGAAGCGTGTGTTGACCAGGCAAATCCTGAAAGACACGCAGAATCTTCACGCGCTCAACCAGGTCGAAGGCATCGAAGCAGGCTGGCTGGAATGGGCCGACCTGACAAACGGCCAGACGCTCCCGGCATTGCGTTCCGCTGTTGCGGGAAACGACGAGCCGGTGAAGCGAAGCGCCGACCAGACACTGGAGAATCTGGGGTTTCTGGCGACAGCGGCGACGGCAGAAAAATTGATCGGGGATGTCGTTGCGGCCGGCATGGCGCCGGCGGCGCCTTCGCTCGGTCTCCTGCGCCTCAATGCGGCACTGGCCGGGCCTGGAATCGACACATGATCACTCGGGAGAACAGCAAATGAACGCAGTCATCCGACTTCCGGTCGAGCAGGCCTACGCCGCCGAATTGCAGGCGCTCTCGCGCAATGACGACCGGCAAAAGCCCGCCGGATGGAGCCTTTCGCCCAAGGCGGTTCTCACCTATCTGCTCGGCGGAAAGGCAGATGACGGGACGCTGATAACGCCAAAATATGTCGGCCGCCGCCGGCTGATGGAGACCGCCGTGGCAACGCTCGCCACCGACCGGGCGCTGTTGCTGCTCGGCGTGCCGGGCACCGCCAAATCCTGGGTGTCGGAGCATCTCGCCGCCGCCATCATGGGCGACTCGACATTGATCGTGCAGTGCACGGCCGGCACCGACGAGAACCAGATCCGCTATGGCTGGAACTACGCGCAGCTTCTGGCCAAGGGCCCGAGCCAGGAGGCGCTGGTGCCGACACCGCTCTACCGCGCCATGCAGGACGGCAAGCTCTGCCGCCTCGAGGAACTGACGCGCATGGGCTCTGACGTGCAGGACACGCTGATCACCGTGCTTTCCGAAAAGATGATGCCGATCCCGGAACTCAACACGTCGATCTACGCGCAGCGCGGTTTCAACATCATCGCCACGGCCAACAACCGCGACAAGGGCGTCAACGAGCTGTCATCGGCATTGAAGCGCCGCTTCAATGTCGTCGTGCTGCCGTTGCCCGAGGATATGGCGGAAGAGGTGGCGATCGTCTCGAAGCGGGTCGGCGAGATGGCCGGCGGCCTCGACCTGCCGGTGCCGAAGAATGTCGGCGAGGAGATCGCCCGCGTGCTCACCATCTTCCGCGAATTGCGCTCCGGTGCCACCGCCGATGGCAAGGTGACGTTGAAGACGCCGTCCGGTTCGCTGTCCACGGCGGAGGCCATCGCCACCATGGTTGGCGGCCTCAGCCAGGCGGCCTGGTTCGACAGCGGCAAGCTCGGCGCCGAAGGCCTGGCTGCGAGCCTGGTCGGCGCGATCGTGAAGGATCCGGTGCAGGACAAGCTGGTGCTGGAAGAATATCTGGAAACAGTGCTCAAGAAGCGGCCCGACTATGCCGGCTATTACGCGGCCTTGAACGCGGCGATCTGACGCCATGGCGCTGAGCGACGTTTCCTATTTCGGCATACGCCATCACGGGCCCGGCTCCGCCGACAGCCTGGTGCAGGCGTTGCAGGACTTGAAACCGGTCGCCGTGATGATCGAAGGGCCGGCCGATGCCTCCGCGTTGCTGCCGCTGCTTGCCCGGGCCGAAATGCAGCCGCCGGTGGCGCTGCTCTGCTATCCGGAAGACGATCCGGCTTCGACCAGCTTCTGGCCCTTCGCCGAGTTCTCGCCGGAATACCAGGCGGCCCTGTGGGCTGTTGGCAACAACGCGGCCTTGCGGTTCATCGACCTGCCGTCATCGGCCCGGGTTGCGGCGGTTGATGATGCTGAGGATGCCGATGCCGATGAAGCGGAACCCGGCGCCGACAACGAGACGGCTCAGCATGTGCGTGACCCGATCGGCACACTGGCGCAAGCCGCCGGCTATGAAGATGGCGAGAGCTGGTGGTCCGATATCATCGAGCAGAATCCGCAGCCAGGTCCCATCTTTGCCGCGATTTCCGATGCCATGACGACGCTGCGTGACGGCGAGGGCCCGCTAGCCGAATTCGAGGCCAGGCGTGAAGCGCATATGCGGCTTGAAATCACCGCGGCGCGCAAGGAGGTCGAGGGGCCGATCGCTGTCGTTTGCGGCGCCTGGCATGTGCCTGCATTGAAAGCGACGCGACCGCAGAAAGAGGATCAGGCGCTTCTCAAGGGGCTCGCCCGGCGCAAGAGCACGATGACCTGGGCGCCATGGACGGGGCCACGCCTGGCCCTGGGCTTCGGCTATGGCGCTGGTGTCGTCGCGCCCGGCTGGTGCAAGCATCTGTGGCGCACGCGCGGCCGCCACGACGCGGCAACCTTGTGGCTCGCAATGATCGCGGCGGTGCTGAGAGGCAAGGGACATATGGTCTCGACCGCTTCGCTGATCGAAGCCGAACGGCTGGCGCGTGCGCTGGCCGCGATCCGCGAGCGGCCAAAGCCTGGTTTCGAGGAATTGCGCGACGCCGCTATCGCCGCCCTGTTCAACGGCGAAGCGCTGCTTTGGGCGCTGGTCGAAGCCGAACTGCTGCTGGGCGCCGATGTCGGTGAAATTCCGCCCGACACGCCAATGGCGCCGCTGATCGAGGATCTGCAGCGCAACCAGAAGGCGGCGCGGCTGAAGCCCGAGGCGCTGGAGCGCGAATTGTCGGTCGATCTCCGCAGCGAAAGCGGGCTGTTTCGTTCGACCTTGTTGCACCGGCTGAACGTGCTTGGCGTGCATTGGGGCAAGTTGACTGACAGCGGACGCAGCCGCGGTACGTTTCGCGAGCGATGGGCGCTCTCGTGGGAGCCGGAATATGCCGTTCGCCTGGTCGAGAACCTGATCTACGGGCCGACCATCGAGAAGGCCGCCAATGGCCGGCTGATCCAGATGATCGGCGCGTCGGCCTCTCTCGACGCGCTGGCGGGACTGGTTCAGGGCGCCATCACGGCAAACCTGTCCGAGGCGTCGGCCGCCGGTCTCGTGGCATTGGAGGAACGCGCGGCGCACAGCAGCGAGTGCCTGGAAATTCTGGCATCGGTGCCGCCGCTCGCCGACATCATTCGCTATGGCGAGGCGCGCAAGACGGAAACGGCCCGCCTGTCCGGTCTGCTGGAACGGCTGATCATCGAAGGCGGGATAGCACTCGCCTATGCCGCCCGCGACCTCGATGACCAGGCTTCGACGACGCTGGTTGGCGCGATGCGCAAGGCCGATGAAGCGATCCGGCTGGTCGAGCCAGGGGAAGACGTGCTGGACGGCTGGCGCAACGGACTGGCTGCGGTGCTCGATGGATCGCGATCGACGGCGCTGGTTGCAGGCTGTGCCGCGCATCTGCTCTACGAAGCCGGCCATCTGTCCGCCGACGCCGCAGCCGGCCTGATCGCACGGCGCCTGTCGCCGGGAACGCCGGTCATGGAGGCCGCAGGGTTCTTCGAAGGCTTCTTCAGCACCGCCAGTCAGCGGCTCATCTATGACGAGGCACTGCGCGGAGCGGTCGATGCCTGGCTCCAATCCCTCGACGAAGATGCCTTCATTGCGCATCTGCCGCTGCTGCGCCGGGTCTTCTCGCATCTGGACTCGATGGAGCGGCGGCGGCTGATCGAAGCGGTGCTCGGCCGCACCGCACGCCTGCCGGCCGGACTGACACCGACGCCGGATGGCGACGCCGCATGGCGTCGGCACCTGGAACGGCTTGGACCCTTGCTGACGGGCGGGAACGGCAATGGATGACGCGGCCGAAATGAACGAACCCGCCACCGAGGACGGACGCGAGCGCCGCTGGCGCCTGGCGATCGGCGCCGATGATGAGAAATCGACTTCGCTTTCCGACACGGACAAGCGGCTTTCTGCGGCGCTCGATGCACTCTATGGCAATGGCGCCGGCGATGCGGCTGCCGACCCGCGCAAGCGCCGCGGCGGGCTCGGCCGTTCGGCGCCGCGGGTGGCACAGTGGATGGGCGATATCAGGTCGTTCTTTCCCGCGCAGGTCGTGCAGATCGTCCAGAAGGATGCCTTCGAACGCCTCAACCTGAAGCAGATGCTGATGGAGCCCGAGTTCCTCAAGGCGATCGAGGCCGACGTCAATCTCGTTGCCGACCTGATTTCGCTGCGCTCGGTCATGCCGGCCAAGACCAAGGACATCGCGCGTACGATCATCGCCGATATCGTCGCCAAGCTGATGCAGCGGCTGGAGCAGAAGACCGCCGAGGCGATACGCGGCGCGGTCGATCGTTCGCAACGCACCAATCGGCCACGCCAGCGCGACATCGACTGGCCGCGCACCATCTCGGCCAACCTTCGCCACTACCAGCCCGAGCATAAAACCATCGTGCCGGAGAAGCTGGTCGGCTTCATGCGCAAACAGCGTCGCCTCGTCGATCTGGACGAGGTTGTGCTGTGCGTCGACCAATCCGGCTCGATGGCAAGCTCGGTGATCTACGCCTCGATTTTCGCCGCGGTGATGGCCTCGTTACCGGTCGTGCGGACCAAACTCGTCTGCTTCGACACGGCCATCGTCGATCTCACCGAGGAGCTCAGCGATCCCGTCGAAGTCCTGTTCGGCGTGCAGTTGGGCGGCGGCACCGACATCAACCAGGCCGTCGCCTATTGCGCGGAGCGCATCGAACGGCCGACCAAGTCGCATATGGTGCTGATCACCGACCTTTATGAAGGCGGCAACGGCCAGGAATTGCTGCAGCGGCTGGCAGCACTTGTTCGATCTGGCGTCAATGTCGTGGTGCTGCTGGCGCTGACCGACCAGGGCAGGCCCGGTTACGACCCCAAGATGGCAGGCTCCGTTGCCGCGCTCGGCGTTCCGGTCTTTGCCTGCACGCCGGATTTGTTTCCAGACTTGATGGCGGCGGCATTGCGCCGCGAGGATATCGGCGCATGGGCGGCCGCCGCCGACATCAAGCTGGTTCGCGCCGAGACCGAGACGCCGGAGTGAAACACAGTCGCAACGAGTGGCAATCTGGCGAAACTGTTTTCGCCCGCTCTGCGGCTGCTCTTATATGAGATCAAAAATTTGCGCCGCCCGAGCCCCAGACGAAACGCACGCCTTCAGCTTCTAGCCTGTTAGCGATTTTACACAAAAATGACTCTGCGGTGGGAACGGGAAGGTGACGAAGTCGAAGTRCAATAGACAATTTGTTTAGTGAAGTCCTTGGATGCCCTTGTCGAAACTGATCGCTTTTCGCAATCTCCAAGTAGGAGTTCGCTCTCTTTGATATAATATCGAGATGAGCAATTACCGTTTTCTCGTCTGTCCACCGCAGCGTGTCGCTGATGACGAACCGCAAACGGTTATCTCCTAAGGGGACCTCCAGATCATTTGAGAAGCCATCCTTGATTGCAAACGTCTTGCTAAGGTCCAAAGACTGCCCCTTTATTCGAAGTCTCGTGCGTTCCCTCCTCGATTTTCCAACCGACCTAGGCACCAGAGCCGCCAGCATGTGCTTGGCGGCTCTGGATGGTTGATCGAGCTCAGCCGAATTTCGGGTCGAGACTGCCCGACTTGTAGCGCTTGGCCATTTCGGCCACCGGCAGCGGCTTGATCTTCTGCGCATTGCCGGCGGTGCCGAACTGCTCGAAGCGCTCCTTGCACAGCTTCCGCATAGCCGCCATGGCCGGCGTCAGATACTTGCGCGGATCGAACTCGCTCGGATTCTCGGTCAGCACCTTGCGGATGGCGCCGGTCAGCGCCATGCGGTTGTCGGTGTCGATGTTGATCTTGCGCACGCCGTGCTTGATGCCGCGCTGGATCTCCTCGACCGGCACGCCCCAGGTCGGCTTCATCTGGCCGCCATATTTATTGATGATCTCCTGCAGATCCTCGGGCACCGAGGACGAGCCGTGCATGACCAGATGCATGTTGGGCAGCCTGCGGTGGATCTCCTCGATGACGTTCATGGCCAGCACCGCGCCGTCCGGCTTGCGCGAGAATTTGTAGGCGCCATGGCTGGTGCCCATGGCAACCGCCAGCGCATCGACATGGGTGTGCTTGACGAACTCCACCGCCTGTTCCGGGTCGGTCAGAAGCTGGTCGTGGCTGATCTCGCCTTCGACGCCGTGGCCGTCTTCCTGCTCGCCCCCACCGCTCTCCAGTGAGCCAAGCACTCCGATCTCGCCTTCGACGGAAACACCGCCCCAATGCGCCATGTCGACGACGCGCCGGGTGATGCCGGAATTGTAGGCGTAGTCGGCCGGCGTCTTGCCGTCCTCCTTCAGCGATCCGTCCATCATCACCGATGTGAAGCCGTACTGGATCGCGGTGACGCAGGTGGCTTCATTGTTGCCGTGGTCGAGATGCATGCAGACCGGGATGTCGGGGTGGATTTCGACCAGCGCGTCGATCAGCTTGGCCAGCACGACGTCATTGGCGTAGGCGCGAGCACCACGGCTCGCCTGCAGGATGACCGGCGACTTGGTCTCCTCGGCGGCCTCCATGATGGCGAGGCCCTGTTCCATATTGTTCATGTTGAAAGCGGGCACGCCGTAGCCGTATTCGGCGGCGTGGTCGAGCAATTGTCTCAGTGTTATGCGAGCCACCCAATAGTCTCCCGTATCTGGTTTCAAGCGCAACGTCGTGGGCCGGCCGATCGTCGGTCGGCCCCTGATGCTTCTGGCCGGATTTCAGGCCAACCGCAACCTTCTGCGGTCCTGTCGGTCGCAATTCTTGTTGCAGGGCTGAAATCCGGCCGTTTTGGCGATCTCAGGCCGCGATCAATTCCCGCGCCGCCAGGATCTGCACGCAGGCATTGGCCGCTTCCTTGCCCTTGACGGTGAAGTGCTCGAAGAAGAAGCGGTGATGCTCGGCGCTGTCATGGTAGTTGTGCGGCGTGAGCACCGCCGACAGCACCGGCACGCCGGTCGACAGTTGCACATTCATCATGCCGTCAATGACGGCACTGGCGACGAACTCATGCCGGTAGATGCCGCCGTTGACGACAAACGCCGTACCGAGGATCGCGGCATAGCGGCCGGTCCCGGCCAGGGTCTTGGCGTGCAGCGGAATTTCGTAGGCGCCGGGAACGTCGAAGACATCGACGGCGAAGCGCTCGCCGCCGATGTCAGCCAGTTCCGCTTCGAAGGCCTGCACGCACTGGTCGACGATGTCGGCATGCCAGCGCGCGCGAATAACGGCGATGCGGGTCGTTTCATAGTCTTTGTGGGAATGCTGATTCATGGGTCCATCCTTCCGTTTCGAACCAGAATCAGGACGCACGATACGAAATCCGGCCCGCCGAGACGGTCCGTGTTCCGTTCGTTCTCTTCCATCCGGACTGTAACCGTCGGCTCCGGAATCACACCGGATCTGCTGACCTTTCCGATTTTGCCGGAAAGCGCTCGCGGGCTTGGGCCGAAACCCTCACCGCCGGTGGGGACTTTCACCCCGCCCTGAGAACACTAACGCCGTTTGTATGAAAGGGCAGGGCGCCGCTGTCAATCGTGTGAAAGACGGATGGCCAATACAGTCTGTCAACTGGAGCAATTCCAGGAAAAGTGTGAAGCGGTTTTCCCCGGAAAAGCGCATGGCGTTTTCCCTTGGGAATTGCGTCAAAAAAGGGAGAGGTAGAGCGGCGTTTCCGCGAAACGAGGAACCGCTTTATCGCGTGCGCCACGCCGCCGCCGAAGCGGCAATCAGCATGAGCAATGCCGCAACCGTCGCGCAGGTGGCGAAACCGAAGCTGGAATAGAGCGGGCCGAAGCCCGTGGTGCCGACAAACACCGCCAGATAGGTCACCGCGCTGTTCAAGCCCATGATCGTGCCGCGCCGCGAAGGATCGAGCGCCGACAGTCGCATCACCAGGACGTTAAGTCCAAAATGGTTGGCAAGCCCCCAGACCGCCACCATGGCGATGGTCAGGCCGAAACTGCCACTCGTCGCGGCCATGGCGACATAGACGACGGCGACAAGAAGATAGGCAAATGGCATGACGCGACGGGCGCCCAGGCGATCGATGACGCCGTCGAGGAGAGCAGCCGTGCCGAAGCCGATGCCATAGGCAAGTGCTGCCCATCCGTTGGCGCTGACCGGTCTCCCCAATCCGCTGTGCAGGTGATCACCGAGATAGCCATAGACGCCGTAGAAGGCGGTCATGAAGGCGGCACAGGCGATGAGCAGCGGCACGATGCCGGGAATGCCGAGCGCCTCCAGCGGCGTCGGCGCCGGGCCACTCTTCCTGGCGTCGCTCAGTGACGACAGTGTAAGACCGGCCAAGGCAAGCGTTGCCAGCAGCGCGACCGCGGCGAAAACGGCGCGCCAATGCACGAGATCGGCAAGCACGGCCGACAACGAAACGCCGGCGACCATGCTCAGCGTCCATCCGGTCAGCACGACGCCGATCGTGCCGCTTTCCCGGCCAGGCGGCGCGATGGCCGCGGAACTGGCATAGATGGCCGGCATGGCGATACCGGCAGCAATGCCGGCCAGCAATTGTGCCGCGACCAGCATCATCACCGTCGGTGCAGCCGCGCTGGCGACGAGCGCTATCGCCAGCAACAGCAATGCGCCCTGCAACATCCGGCGGGCGCCGATCCGGTCGATGTAGCGTGCCAGGAACAGGGCGCTTGCCGAGGTGCCAAGGCCGAACACGGCCGCCGCTATCATGACCACCGGTACGCTGATCGCAAACGACGCGGCCACGGCCGGTGCAATCGGGCCCAGCACAAGCGAATTCGAGCCGATCACGGCGATGCATCCGGTCAACAGATAGGCAAGGGCCGGGATCGGCGCCCGGGCGTTCGCGGCCAATGGTACAACTTGATCAGCGTTCGACATATGACCATAATGACCGCATTAAATTCTGCGGCAACCGGAGATTTCAGCATGGACGAAGAAACAGATGGCATTCCGCAGAACAGGTCTGCCGCCCGTGAGCTCGACGCAATTGACCGAAAAATATTAGGCGTCCTGGTCGATGACGCGACCGTCAGTTATGCCGAGCTCGGCGATCGCGTGGGGCTTTCACCGCCGGCGGCGCACGAGCGCGTCAAGCGCCTGCGGCGCAGCGGCGCCATCCGCAACACCGCGGCAATCATCGATCCCCACGCGGTGCGCAAGCCGCTGCTGGCTTTCGTCCACATCGACACCAAGGGCTGGGGAAAGACGCCGGAACTGATGGCGGTTTCACAGTATCCGGAAGTCGAGGAAATCCATACCGTCGCCGGTGACACCTGCATGCTGCTCAAGGTCCGCACCGAAGACACCAGAGCACTCGAAGGCCTGCTGTCACGCCTCTACGAAACGCCGGGCGTCACCTCGACGCGCAGCTACGTGGTGCTGTCGACCTATCTCGAGCGGCCGGTACAGCCGGGCGTGACCGCGACGTGGCCGACGCCCAAGCACATGAGCAAGCCGCTTTATTAGCGTTGCATTCGAAGCCGGGTCTTAGAGCAGTTCACTGGTTCACGGAACCGGCAACCTGCTCTAACTCATTGTTTTGACGCAATTCCGGACGGAAAACTGTTTCACATTTTTCCTGGATTGCTCTAGCCGCGCTCGGGAAACATCGCCTTCAGACCCTCGCGCGATGCCTTGGCGACGCCGCGTTCGGTGATCAGGCCGGTCACCAGCCGCGCCGGCGTCACGTCGAAGGCCGGGTTCGCCGCGGGTGTCGTCTCGGGCGAGATGCGCACCTGGGCGATCTCGCCGGCAGAGGTCTTGCCCCAGACCAGCGAAACCTCGTCGGCCGAGCGCTGCTCGATCGGGATATCGGCCAGCCCGTCATGCACCGTCCAGTCGATGGTCGGCGACGGCAGCGCGACATAGAACGGCACGTCGTTGTCGGCGGCGGCRAGTGCCTTGAGATAGGTGCCGATCTTGTTGCAGACATCGCCGTTGGCGGTGGTGCGGTCGGTGCCGACGATGACCATGTCGATTTCGCCGCGCTGCATCAGGTGGCCACCGGCATTGTCGACGATCAGCGTATGCGGCACGCCATGGCCAGCCATCTCCCATGCGGTCAGCTGGGCGCCCTGGTTGCGCGGCCGCGTCTCGTCGACATAGACGTGGACCGGAATGCCGGCCTCGGTTGCCAGGTAGATCGGCGCGGTGGCGGTGCCGTAGTCGACGGTCGCCAGCCAGCCTGCATTGCAGTGGGTCAGGATGTTGACGGGTTCGCCCTTCGGCTTGCGCGCCGCGATCGCCTTGATGATGGCGAGCCCGTTCTCGCCGATGGCGCGGTTGAGGCCGACATCCTCGTCGGCGATTTCGCTGGCCCGCCGATAGGCGGCTTCGGCCCGTTGTTCGGGAGGCAATGGCCTGAGGAAGCGCCGCATCTCGTCCAGCGCCCAGCGCAGATTGATCGCCGTCGGCCGCGTCTCGTGCAAAGTCTCCCAGACCGCATCAAGTGCGGCATCCGATGGATCGTTCGCCATCTGCATTGCGACGCCATAGGCAGCGGTAACGCCAATCAGCGGCGCGCCGCGCACCCACATGTCGCGGATCGCTGTGGCGATGCCGGTGACGGTGTCGATCTTCTCGACACGGAAATCATGCGGCAGCCAGCGCTGGTCGATGATCTCCACCGAACGCCCGTCGTCGCTCAGCCAGATGGTCCGATAGTGGCGGTCGCCGACGTTCAAATGCTGCTCTCCTGTTCAATCAGCGCGGCCAGGTGATTGACCTCGTCGATGCTGTGGATCTGGCGCCGGTTGACGGCGAGGTGGCGGCCGAATTTCAGCGCCTTGGCCTCACAACTGGCGCGCAGATCCTCGTCGGCAATGGTCTCGAAATCGGCATTGTGGGCGAGGCCGAGGATACGCCGGTGGACCTCGATGCCGGCAAAGCCGAGCAGATCGGTCCAGATCTGGTGCAGCACATGGTCGAGCGCCTGTTCGGCGCCGAGCCTGTCGCCCTGATCCTCGAACAGGCTTTTCTGGTAGAGCATGCCGGTGCGCTCGGTGCGCCACAGATGCGAGAACTCGGCGCGGAACACGACCCAAGTCTCGACGGTCACCGCGAGCAGATAGGCGCGCATGGCGTCGCGCTTGCCGCTCTGCTCGTGTCCCCGCTGCGAGAAGAAGGACATCCAGAAATTGGCGAGCAGCATGCCGACATCGAACGCCATCGGGCCGTAAAAGGCGAATTCGGGGTCGATCATCCGCGTCTGTGAGTCGGTGACCATGATCGAGCCGGAATGCAGGTCGCCATGCAGCAGCGTTTCGGCATTGGCGGCGAATATGTGCTTCAGCCGCTGCGCCTCGACCTTGAGGTCGCGGTCGGCGCGCAGCTCCGCGACGAGGTCGTCGAGCTGCGGCGAGGTGTGCCGGTTCATCCTGGCGTCGAAATAGGGGTCCGAGAACACCAGGTTCTCGGTGATGTCGCAGAGTTCGACATTGTCGGCAAACAACGCCAGATCGGCCTTGCGGTCCTTGGCTGCCATATGCAGGTCGGAGCCGCGAAACAGGGTGCGGGCCATGAATAGGCCGATATCCCTGGCAATGTTCGGCAGCTGCCGGCCTTCGATCAGCGCCCGCCGCAGGATGATGTGCGGTGACAGATATTCCATGATGATCAGCGCCTGGCCTTCATCGAAATGGTAGATCGCCGGCACCGAGCCCGGCGCGCGCGCCTCTTGCCGGGTCAGCGCGTGGTATTCGAAGAACGAGCGCTTCAGCGGCAGCGGCCAGCTGTCGCCGACCAGGCGGACATAGGGCAGGGCCTGCTTGACCACCGCTGCACCGCTGGCGCCTTCGACGATGAACACCAGGTTCAGATTGCCGTCGCCGACCTCGCGGACCTTCCAGGCGCTCGTGTCCTTGCCGATCCGCGCGCGCAACGCCTCGTTGTCGCCAAGACGGCTCGGGAGCGTCTCGACCGACAGTGCTTCGAACTGCAATTTTCCAGTCATCGTCATCCTCCCGCATATGCGCTCCGAACATAACGGAGGCATGGCGGCCGGGCCAAGCTAGGAAGCGATCTGGCAATTGTCAATCGTGTTGACAATTGCCGATGTAGCTCATAGCGTCATGTCAGGGAGGAACGCATGGTCGGCAATGCCGTGTTCCGCGCAGAGGGGCTGAGGAAATCCTTTGGCCAGAACGAGGTGCTTGGCGGCGTCTCGCTGGAGCTGCATGCCGGCGAAGTGACGGTGCTGATGGGCGCCAACGGCGCCGGCAAATCCACCCTCGTCAAGATCATCAGTGGCGTCTATGAGCGCGGCGAAGGTTCGATGGGCCTCGCCGGACAGGCCTTCGCGCCGAACACGCCGGCGGAAGCGATCCGCGCCGGCGTCGTCACCGTGCACCAGAACATCAATGACGGTGTCGTCGCCGATCTCGATGTCGCCACCAATTTGACCCTCGACCGCTTGAGCGGCAGCGGCGCTTCGTTCCTGTTCAATCCGGCGCGCGTGCGTCGCCAGGCAAAGGCCGTCGCCGACCGCATGGGGCTGGCCATCGATCTCAAAGCGCGCGTCAGCGATCTTTCGCTGGCCGATCGCCAGATGGTGGCGATAGCCCGCGCTTTGGCGCATCAGCCGAAAGTGCTGATCCTCGACGAGCCGACCTCGTCGCTGTCCAGCGCCGAAGCCGATCGGCTGTTTGCGCTGATCGACAGGCTGCGCGAGCAGGGCGTCGCGATCCTCTACATCTCTCACCGCATGTCGGACATCCGGCGGCTTGCCGATCGTATCGTCTCGATGCGCGACGGCGTCATCTCTGGCGTCTTCGACAAGAAACCGCTCGACTATGAAGGCGCCGTCAACGCCATGCTCGGGCGCAAGATCCACCTCGACCAGATCGTCGTCAGGAATTCAGCCAAGGCGATCCTGACAATCGAAGGGCTGCGCATAGCGCAAGGCGCCAGGCCGATCTCGCTGACGCTCGGCGACGGCGAGGTTGTTGCCATCACCGGCCTCGTCGGCGTCGGCAAGACGGCGCTGGCCGAGACGCTGTTTGGCGTGCGCAAGCCGCTCGGTGGCACGATGGTGCTGAACGGCAAGCCCTATGCGCCTGAAACAACAGGCGAGGCGATCGCCGCCGGCGTGTTCCTCGTCGCCAAGGACCGCGGCGAGAACGGTATCGTCAGCGGCTTCAATATCCAGGAAAATATCAGCCTGCCGTTTCACAAGCGCATGTCGCGCCTCGGTGTTCTCAGACGCCGTCTGGAGCGCAGCACCGCGCGCCGGCAGATCGAGGAACTGGGCATCGTCTGCCGCTCCGAGAAGGACGAGCTGGCAGCACTTTCCGGCGGCAACCAGCAGAAGGTGATGGTCGCCCGCTGGATGGCGCAGGATGCCGGGCTGTTCATTCTGGATGAGCCGTTCCAGGGCGTCGACATTTCGGCCCGGCGCGACATTGCCGCCAAGCTCAGGGCAAGTGCCAACGGCCGCGCCACGCTGCTGTTCGTCACCGAGCTCGACGAGGCGCTGGAGACCGCCGACCGCATCCTGGTGATGTCCGAGCAAACCATCGTCGGCGAGCATCGCAATGCCGATGTCGATCTCGATCGCCTGCTGGCCGAGGTCGCCGGCGGACCGCTGCACAGCGCCGCCTGAGCGTGGCGGCAACGAATTGGAATGGAGAGACCATGGGTTCGAGTTGGGTAGAAATCGCAGCGGCGCGAGAGAGCGCTGAATGACGTTGCGAGACCATGCCATTCGCTACGGCTTCATCGTGCTTTTGTTCGGTTTGATCGCCTATTTCGCGATCGCCGCCGACGGTTTCGTTTCGCCGCAAAGTGCCGTCTTCATCTTCCAGTCGGTCGCCATCACCGGCGTGCTGGCACTCGGCGTCACCGCCACGCTCGTCGTCRGCGGCTTTGACCTGTCGATCGGCTCGGTTGCCACATCAGCCATGATGGCGGCGGCCTATGTCATGGTGGTGCTGGAGCAGAACGCTCTCGTCGCGGTCGTCGTCTGCCTGCTCATCGGCGCCATTGTCGGCCTCATCAATGGCTGGCTGATCGTCTACATGCGCGTGCCCGATCTCCTGGCGACGCTCGGCATGATGTTCCTGCTGGTCGGCCTGCAGCGCATCCCGACCGAGGGCCGTTCGATCGCCACCGGCATGACCATGCCGGACGGTTCGGTCGCCAATGGCAAGTTCAGCGACGCTTTCCTGGCGCTTGGCCGCCACCGCTTCGATTTCTTCATCCCGAACCTCATTCCGGTGTCGGTGGTGGTGCTGCTCGTGCTCGCCGTGCTGATCTGGTTCTTCCTCGAATACACGCGTTTCGGGCGCATGATGTATGCGGTCGGCAGCAATGAACGTGCCGCCGAACTCGCCGGCGCGCCTGTCAAGGCATACAAGATCTGGGCCTACGTTATTTCAGGAGTTTTTGCCTCGATCGGCGGCATTTTGCTCGCCGCCCGACTTGGACGCGGCGACATCGCCTCGGGTAATAATCTGCTGCTTGACGCTGTCGCCGCGGCGCTCATCGGCTACGCGGTGCTTGGCGCCGCCAAGCCGAACGCCTTCGGCACTGCCGTCGGCGCGCTGTTCGTCGGCATCTTGCTGCAAGGCCTGACGATGATGAACGCGCCTTACTACACGCAGGATTTCGTCAAGGGCGTGGTTCTGGTCGTCGCCCTTGTCTTCACCTTTGCCCTTTCGGGCAGGGGCAGGAGATAGCTTTCGACCGGATAGGATTTGGGTTCAACAAGAGTGGAGGAAACAAGGTGAACATTACGAGAAGACTTCTGGGGAAGGTGGCACTCGGGCTGGCCGGGGCGACCATGCTGATGCAGTTCCCGGCACTGGCCGCGGACAAGCCGGCGCCTTTCGACAAGCCCGGCGTCAAGATCGCGCTGGTGCGCTATCTCTCGACCGGCGACTTCTTCCAGGCCTATCTCTCGGGCGTCGAGGCGCAGTCGAAGGCGCTCGGCATCGACCTGCGCGTGCTCGACAGCCGCCAGGACGCCGCCCTTCAGTCCGACATGGTCGACCAGGCCATAGCGCTTGGCGTGCAGGGAATCATCATCCAGCACGGCCTGACGGAATCGATGAAGGACGCCGCCCAGCGCGCGGTCGACGCCGGCATCAAGGTGGTGGCTTTCGACGTCAATGTCGAAAACCCCAAGATCCCGCAGGTCGAACAGTCCGACCGCGACCTCGCGCGCCTCGCTCTCGAGCAGGCGGTCAAGGACAATGGCGAGAGCTGGAAGGCCGGCTATGTCTATGTCGCCGGCATCGCGCCGCTCGACCGCCGCAACGAGACCTGGGTCGACGTCAAGAAGAAGCATGCCGGCATCAGCGAAGTCGCGATGTTCGGCACGCTCGACAACCCGATCGCCAACTCCGTCGCCAACCAGGCGCGTTCTGTGCTGTCGGCCCACCCCGACATCAAGGTGATGTTTGCCCCCTATGACGAATTCGCCAAGGGCGTGAAGATCGCCGTCGACGAGGCGGGTTTGAACAAGGGCATCAAGATCTACTCGGCCGACATCTCGACGTCGGATATTGCCGCGATGCGTGAGCCCGACAGCGCCTGGGCGGCAACCGCCGCCACCAATCCGGCCGTCGTCGGCCAGGTCTCGGTGCGCGCGCTGGCACAGCTGCTCGCCGGCGAAGACCCCGGCCACAACGTCGTCGTGCCGCCGACGCTGATCACCCAGAAGGACCTCGTCGACAAGGACATCAAGAACATGGAGGACCTGTCGGCCAAGCTGCCGCAGTTCGCCCATGCCGATGTCGCGATGCCGGCCTGGATGCCGAACCCGAACGCCAAGTAGTTTTCGCAAACTTGGAACCGCTAGCCGCCTGCAGCAGCTTGTTGCGGGCGGCTTTTTTGTCGAAGGTCCTGGCACGACCGGCTTGCCGAAAACGCCAGTTTTGCGATGCTGGAAAAATCAGCCGCGAAAGTGCCGGTTCAGCATGGAATCGCAGACGGTAATCGAGGAAAACCTGTCCGGCACTGTCACCGGAAGATTGTTTCGATGCACGCGGGCCACCACGGGCGTCGTGGTGTTGGGTGGATCGAGTGGCCGTGTCGATGTTGGGCGCGCGAGGCTCTTTGCAAACGAGGGTCAGTCAGCCCTGGCGCTGCAATGGTTTGGCGGTGAGGGCCAGGTTCCCGGAATCTGCGAGGTTCCCCTCGAAACGTTCTTTGCCGCAACCGACTGTCTCCTTGAAACAGGTTGCCGTCGCATCGTCTATGTCGGCACATCCAAGGGTGCCGAGGCTTCATTGCTCGCGGCGGTCCACGACCAGCGGATCAACGCCGTGGTCGCTATCAGCCCATCATCCGTGGTTTGGGGAAATATCGGTGCGGGCCGGGATGGCGTCAGCTGGCCTGAACGATCCTCATGGTCGCTCAACGGTATTCCCCTGCCGTTTGTACCGACAGATCCAGACTGGACGCCAGAGCATGTGGATGGCCTGGTCGCTTACAGGGGGCTTTTCGAACGCTGCTTGAAAACCTTCAAGCGGGAGGCAAAGGCGGCAGCCATCCCCGTTGAGACCGCGTCAGCCGAGATTCTGCTTGTCGCGGGTGGCGACGATGCGCTGTGGCCCTCCCTATCGTTCGCGACAGATATCGCTCGGCGGTGCGGCGAAGCAGGCAAGGTCACGCATCTCATTTCGTCGCCGGATGCGGGTCACCGCATCCTGTTGCCATGCGAAAATACACCACGCTCCGCATTGCATGTGCACGGCGGCAACGACGAGGCCGATTCAGAGCTGGGCAAAAAGGCTTGGGAAGGCATCCGTGGGCTGCTGTGGTAGCAGTTCACGGATGCCTGCATGCCTGTTTCGATCGGTTCCGCCTACCGCATCGCCGCCGCGATGTTGCCGCCGTCGACCGTCGTCACATCGGCGGTGGTGCGATCAGCCAGTGCGTGGTGCAGGAAGGCCTGCGCCACGTCCTGCGCCGTCACTTCCTGGCCGAGCAGATTGCCGGACATGTAGTCCTTCTCCGACACGCCGCGCGCGCCGGAGCGGCTGGCGATCATGGCGTCGGTCAAAAGTCCGGAGCGGATGCGGTCGGCGTTGACGGCGTTCGAGCGGATGCCGTGGGCGCCATAGTCGAGCGCATATTGCCTGGACAGGAACAGCGTCGCCGCCTTCGGCACGCCATAGGCGCCGAACTTCGGACCCGGATTGACCGCCTGCTTGGAGGTGTTGAACAGAAGCACGCCGCCGGTGCCCTGTTCGAGCATGATGCGCACGGCATTCTGCGCCACCGACTGGTGGGCGAAGAAATTGAGCTCGAAACTCCTGCGCAAAAGCGCATCGTCGAGCTCGCCGATCCGGCCTTCCCAGGCGGCACCCGCATTGGAGACCAGGATGTCGACGCCGCCGAAGACGGCGACCGCCTTGTCGAAGGCGGCGCGCACCTGGCGCGGGTCGGTGATGTCAGCGGCGAAGCCGATCGAGTTGTTGCCGGCCTTCTTCGCCGCCTCGGCTGCCTTTTCGGCGTCGAGATCGACAACGACGGCATGGGCGCCGTTGTCGGCGAACAGCCTGGCCGTCGCCGCACCGATCGCGCCGGCACCGCCGGTGATCAGCACCACCTGGCCGGTCAGCGGCTTCGGCTTGTTGGAAGCGAGCTTGGCCTGTTCCAGCGACCAGTATTCGAGCGGGAACAGGTCGGCCTTGGAGAGCGGATGAAACCGGCCGACCGCCTCGGCGCCGCGCACTGCCTCGATCCACATTTCCCCGACATCCGAAGCGATCTTCGCATCCTTCAGCGTGCGGCCGTGGCCGAACATGCCGAGGCCCGGCACCAGCGTCAGGCGCGGCATCTGGTCGAGCATGGTGCGCTTGACGTCGTCGAGCGCATCATTGGTTTCGAAATAGGCGCGGTAGTCCCTGGCGAAGGCCTCGACGTGCTCCTTGATCACGGCCTTGTAGTCGCCGACCTTGTCGGCATCGGGCGCCGGCAGTGCCATCGGCCCGGTCTTGATGCGGATCGACAGATCGGGCGTCGACACGCCGCGCCCGGCATAGTCGGCGATCTCAGCTGAATTGATGAAATCGACGATCGCCTCTGAGGTGCGGAAGTCGCTGATCATGCGGTCGAAACGGCCTTCGCCGCGTGCCACCGCCACAGCCCCGCGCAGCGTCGGTGCGATAGCCGCCGGTGTCGCGAGCTTTGCCGGCAATGCTGCCTTTGCCGCTGTCGGCTTGGCGTTCTTGGCGACGTAGTCCTCGGCGACATTCACATAGTGGATCATCCGGTCGTAGGCCTGCCTGGCGTCGTCGCCGAAGGTGAAGATGCCATGCTTGTCGAGGATCAGGCCCTCGACCGACGGATCGGCGTCAAAGATGTCGGCCGCCGCCTTGGCGAGGTCGAAGCCGGGCATGATGTAGGGCACATAACCCATCTTCGCACCGAACACCGTCTCCACCAGCCGTTTGCTGTCCTTCTGGTCGACGATGGCCAGGATGGCGGTCGAATGCGTGTGGTCGACGAATTTATGCGGCAGGAAGGCATGCAGCAGCGTCTCCACCGAAGGGTTGGGCGAGGACGGGTCGATGAGGTTGGCGCGTTGCAGCGCAACCATGTCTTCGTCGGCCAATCTGTTCAGTGCGCGGGCCTTGAGCAGCGGCTTGAGCTTGACCGCCGGCAGGCCCTGCGGCTCGATGACACCCATGTCCCAGCCGCTGCCCTTGACGCACAGCACGTCCCACTGGTCGCCGACGAGATCGGTGGCCGTCGTCTTGCACGACGTGTTGCCGCCGCCATGCAGGACCAGCCGTGGCTCGCCGCCCAGCAGCCGCGTCGTGTAGACGCGCAGCGCCAGGTCGCGGCCGACACCCTTTTTTGCATAGTCGGCAACGAGTTTTTCGGCTGCGTCGTCGTTCCACAGGTTCTTCATGTTCGCTTCGTCCGGTTGTTGTCTTTGATGGTGAAACAGGAATGCCGCGACGCTTTGATGACAATGCGCCGGCGGCGGAAATATGTGTTTTCCTAGGAGGCCTTTTCTGTCGTGGCAGCCGCGTGATCCAGCAGCCTCTGCGCCATGCGTGCGCCAACCACCAGATGCGTGCAAAGTCCGCCGGCGATCGCCGCAAGCAGCGGTTCGAACTTGCTGTCCTCCTGCACGACCATCAGGCGCCTGGCGATGGCGCGCAGCGAGGCAAGCTCGGCCGAGATCACCCGGCGGTTGTAGCTGCAGTCGAGCACCTTGCCGTCGGCGTCGATGATCTGCCCGGCAATGACGCCGGCAGCACCTCGACTGCGCAGCTCCGCCATTTCGCCTGATGTCAGCGCGCCGCATTTGACCAGATGGCTGTCGGCGTCGACAGCGCCGACCGAGTACAGCGCCAGATCGCATTCACCGACGCCTGACAATTGCTCGCGGATCACTGGTTCGGCACGCAACGCGCGCGCCAACTCTTCCGTCGACAGCACCAGCGGGGCGTAGAAGTTGAGCCCCTTGGCGTTGAGCCGCCGCGCGATTTCCATCGTGCATTGGTCTGGCCGGTAGGAATAGGGCGCGCCGAGATTGCCGCAGAGCTGCACCACGGTGACATCCTGCAGGTCGGCATAGGACATGATATCGGCGATCATGTAGACGGTGCGGCCCCAGGCGACGCCGATGCGGTCGCCCTTCTTGACCAGTTCGAGAAAGACGCTTGCCGCCAGCACGGCGATTTCCGTCGACGGATCGGCGATATGGTCGTTTTCCGGCGCGATCCAGACGGCGTCGAGGCCCAGCGCGTCCTCGAGCTTGCGCGCGAGCACATCGTCGGTGAAAAGCTGGGTCGAGGTCGAGATGTTGACGATGCCGGTCTCGCGCGCCTTGCGCAGATACATGGCGACCGAGGCACGGGAAATGTTAAGCTGGCTCGCCACCTGGTCCTGTCGCAGGCCATGGGCGTAGTAGAGCCAGGCGGCCTTGTGGATGAGCTGTTCTGCCGGTCGGATCGCCATGCCGTCTCCTCGGCTGACATTATTCACGGCCTTCGACAAAAGTCAAACCAGGCCAAGGTATACGATGCCTTTTCATCAGCTGAATCTAGATCATCATTGTGCCAAATGCGCTCTATCGCGGCATCGTTGGTGGTGACGCGGCCCGAGCCTGTGATTAGAACATCTCAAAGAAGAAACTCGGGGAGGACGGGATGGGCAATCCTTACGAACAGGATCTCGACAAGAACGCGGCCAACCACCAGCCGCTGACGCCGCTCACCTATCTGGAGCGCGCGGCAAAGACCTATCCCGACCATGTCGCCATCATCCATGGCCGCCAGCGCATCGACTATCGCACCTTCTGGCGCCGGTCGTTGAAGCTTGGCTCGGCCCTTCAGAAGCGCGGCATCGGCAAGGGCGACACCGTCACGGTCATGCTGTCCAACACGCCGCCGATGCTGGAAGCGCATTTCGGCGTGCCGATGACCAGGGCGGTGCTGCACTCACTCAACACCCGCCTCGATGCCGCCGTCATCGCCTTCCAGCTCGATCATGCCGAGAGCAAGATACTGATCGTCGATCGCGAGTTCTCCAACGTCGTCAAGCAGGCCCTGGAACTGGCCAAGGTCAAGCCGCTGGTCATCGACTATGACGATCCCGACTACGCTGCCGACGCGCCGTATCCGAAGGGCGAGCGCATAGGCACATCAGACTACGAGGATTTCATCGCAAGCGGCGACGACGACTTCGCCTGGTCGATGCCCGACGATGAGTGGGACGCCATTTCGCTCAACTACACCTCCGGCACCACTGGCAATCCGAAAGGCGTCGTCTACCACCATCGGGGTGCTGCCCTCATGGCCTACACCAACACCATCCATGCCGGCATGGCCAAGCACGCCGTCTATCTTTGGACGCTGCCGATGTTCCACTGCAATGGCTGGTGCTTTCCATGGACGCTCGCCGTCCAGGCGGGCACTCATGTCTGCCTGCGCTGGGTGCGGCCGAAGCCGATCTACGATGCGATCGCCGACCATGGCGTCACCCATCTGTGCGGCGCGCCGGTCGTCATGTCGGTGCTGATCAATGCGAAGGACGAGGACAAGCGCGAATTCGCGCAGACCGTCACCTTCAACACCGCGGCTGCTCCGCCACCGGAGGCCGTGTTGTCCGGCATGGCCGATGCCGGCTTCGCCGTCACCCATCTCTACGGACTGACCGAGACCTATGGTCCGGCCGTCGTCAACGAATGGCACGGCGCCTGGGACAATCTCGAAAAGGGCGAGCGCAGTGTCAAGAAGGCGCGGCAGGGTGTGCGCTATGCAGCGCTCGAAGGCCTGACCGTCATGGATCCCGAGACAATGCGGACGACGCCGGCGGATGGCGAGACCATCGGCGAGGTCATGTTCCGCGGCAACATCGTCATGAAGGGCTATCTCAAGAACCGCAAGGCGAGCGACGAAGCCTTTGCCGGCGGCTGGTTCCACTCCGGCGATCTCGGCGTCATGCACGCCGACGGCTATATCCAGCTCAAGGACCGCTCCAAGGACATCATCATTTCCGGCGGCGAGAACATCTCGTCGATCGAGGTCGAGGATGCGCTCTACAAGCATCCCTCGGTTGCCTCTTGCGGCGTCGTCGCCAGGGCCGATGACAAATGGGGCGAGGTGCCGGTCGCCTATGTCGAACTGAAGCCCGGCAAGGCGGCGACCGAGGCCGAGATCATCGAGCATTGCCGCGCACTGCTAGCCCGCTTCAAGGTGCCGAAGGCGGTGATCTTCGCCGAAATCCCGAAGACCTCGACCGGCAAGATCCAGAAGTTCCGGCTACGGGAAATGGCCAAGGTCGCCTGACGTCTAGGGCAGCCCCTCTCGAAAATATTTTCAGCGACCCGCATCCTCGGGCCGCCTGGAGACGTCTGTTGGATGTCACCAGCTGTCACCAATCGTACGCGTACATCGATTTCGCGTTGACAGGTCGGCCATTTCGATTTACGACTGACGAAAATTGAAATTCGTCAGTCGTAAACAAAGAGACCCATGTCCGAAGCCGCCAACATAGTCGCCGCCGACGTCGCCCGACAGGAAAATGTGACGCGCATTCTCGACTGCGCCGAGCGCCTGTTCCGGCACTACGGTTACGGCAAGACCAATGTCGCCGACATCGCCCGTGAACTCGGCATGTCGCCGGCCAATATCTACCGCTTCTTCGCCACCAAGGTCGAAATCCACCAGGCCGTCTGCGGCAGGATGCTCGGTGCCAGCTACAAGATGGCCTACGAGATTTGCCACCTGCCGATCAGCGCCGAGGAGCGGCTTCGGCGCTACGTACATGCGCAGTACAAGATGACGATGGAAGTCATGCTCGACGAGCAGAAGGTCCATGAAATGGTCATCGTCGCGCTCGAACGCGATTGGGGCGTCATCGACAAGCACGTCGACAGCATCCACGATCTGTTCGCGGAAGTCATCCGCGATGGCATCGAGGCCGGCGAGTTCAGGGAACAGGATCCGGTGATCGCGTCGCGCTGCTTCGGCGCCGCCACAGTCATCCTGTGCCATCCGCAGATGGTGGCGCAGTGTCTTGCCAAGACCAACCGGGCGATGCCCGACGACCTCATCGACTATGCAATCAAGGCCTTGAAATAGCGCCGCACTCTGGTGCCGGTGTCGACCATTCATCTCCCAGTCGGAGTAGCAAGATGTCTTTGTCCCGTTCCATCCTTCGCAAGCTGCCGGTCGCCGGCCTGATCGTCGCGGCGCTCGGGCTTGCCGGCTGCTCGCAGGAGAAAGCCGAGGTCAAGGACATCATCCGCCCGGTCAAGGTCGTCGAGATCGCCCAGGCGCATGACACCCGCACGCTCTCCTATTCCGGTTCGGTGCGGGCCCGCACCGAAAGCGCCCTGGCGTTCCGGGTCAACGGCAAGATCACGGAGCGCCTTGTCGACATCGGTCAGCACGTGGCCTCCGGCGATGTACTCGCCCGCATCGATCCCATCGATTACGACCTTTCGGTCAAAAGCGCTCAGGCAGCGCTCGATGCCGCCGAGCGGCAGGTCGAGACGGTCGAGCTTGCCCGCAAGCGCGCCGAGCAGCTTTTTGCCAAGGATTTTGCACCGAAATCGCAGCTCGAACAGGCGACGCTGAGCTATGACCAGGCGGTCGCCACCCGCGATTCTGCTCGCTCGTCGCTCGACCAGGCCAAGAACCAGGCCGGCTACACCGACCTCAAGGCCGACAGGGACGGCATCGTCACCGCCGTCAGCGCCGATGTCGGCCAGGTGGTTGGCTCCGGCACGCCGGTTGTCACCGTCGCGGTCGACGGCGAAAAGGAAGTGCTGATCGCGGTTCCGGAAATGGAAATCGCCGAGTTCAAGCCGGGCAAGGTCGTAAAGGCGGGCTTCTGGTCCGACGACGCACTCGCGCTCGAGGGCAAGGTCCGCGAAGTCGCTGGCAGCGCCGATCCGCAGTCGCGCACCTTTGCCGTTCGCGTCAGTCTGCCCAACGATCCGCGCGTGCTGCTCGGCATGACCGCCAGCATCGAAGCATCGGCGGCCAATGAGCGGCAGCTCGTTTCGATCCCGCTGAGCGCGCTGGCCAAGCAAGACAGCCAGTCGATCGTCTGGACCGTCGATCGCGGCGCCGACACCGTCCACGCCCGCCCGGTCAAGGTCGCCAAGTTCGCCGCCGATGGCGTGCGGGTCGCCGAGGGATTGCAGCCCGGCGATGTCGTGGTCGCTGCCGGCACGCAGTTCATGACCGAGAACCTGAAAGTGAAACTTGCCGCCGACACGGTGCTGCAATCTGCTTCTGCGGCCGGCGATGACAGCGACACCAGGCAGGTGCGCTGACGACAGACACCGGCTGCGCGTTCCCGCAGCCGCTGGTTTCCGGGCGGCAAACGCTCGAACCGAGGCGCTCGATTGATGTGACCCCCCGCGCATCAATTTTCGCGTCCCCAACCGCGATGAGTGTTCTCCGCTCGGAGAGCCTTGCCGCCCGGAAGCCACCACCGAACCGCGATCTTGTTGCGCTAAAAAGATGGACCTGCATCGATGACCAATTCCACGGACGAGAAGCGGCCCTTCAACCTGTCGCGCTGGGCAATCGGCCATCCCTCCATTGCTCGGTTCCTGTTCGGCCTGATCATCATTGCCGGTGCGCTCGGCCTGATGCGCATGGGCCAGAAGGAAGATCCCGATTTCACCTTCCGGGTGATGGTCGTCCAGGCGATATGGCCCGGCTCCTCGATCCAGGAGATGGAAGACCAGGTCGTCAACAAGATCGAACGCAAGCTGCAGGAAACGCCGCACCTCGATTTCGTGCGCTCGTTCACGCGCGCCGGCAGCGCCATCATCACGGTCCAGATCAAGGGCGACACCAACGCCGCCGAGGTGGCGGACGCCTTCTATCAGGTACGCAAGAAGGTGGGCGATATTGCTGGCGATCTGCCGCAAGGCCTGCTCGGACCGTATTTCAACGATGAATTCGGCGACACCTTCATCACGCTGCATTCGATCAGTGGCGATGGCTTCAGCTATCCCGAGCTGAAGAAGTTCGCCATCCAGGCGCGCGACATGCTTTTGACCACGCCCGGCGTCGAGAAGGCCGTCATCATCGGCGACCAGCCGGAAAAGCTCTATATCGACATCTCCTCCAAGGCGCTCTCCGAACGCGGCCTGACGCTGACCGATCTGCAGAACGCGATCAAGGGACAGAACAATGTCGACCCGGCCGGCTCCGTCGACACCGGCACCAATTCGGTGCGCATTTCGGTCGAGGGCGACGTCAGCAAGGTCGAGGATATCCGCAACCTGCGCTTGCGCGCCGGCGGCCAGGTCACCCGGCTCGGCGACATCGCCACGGTGACGTCGGGGCTGGAAGATCCTTTCCAGCGCAAATACCGCTTCAACGGTCATGACAGCGTGCAGCTTGGCGTCGTCATGGCCAAGGGCTTCAAGGTCACCGATGTCGGCAAGGAGGTCGAGGCGACCTACAAGCGCTTTGAGGAGGCGCTGCCCTATGGCGTTTCGGTCGACCAGATCTCTGACCAGCCGGGCGTCGTCACCGATGCGGTCGCCGAATTCATGCACGCGCTCGGCGAAGCGCTGCTGATCGTGCTCGTCGTCTCGTTCCTGTCGATCGGCTGGCGTTCCGGCCTGGTCATCGCCATCGCGATTCCACTGGTGCTGGCCGCCACTTTCGCCATCATGTACGAACTCGGCATCGACCTGCAGCGCATCTCGCTCGGCGCGCTGATCATCGCGCTCGGCCTGCTCGTCGACGACGCCATGATCGTCGTCGAGATGATGGAGCGCAAGCTGGAAGAGGGGCTGGTCAAGATCGAGGCGGCGAGCTTCGCCTATTCCTCGACCGCCTTCCCGATGCTGACCGGCACGCTCATCACCACCGCCGGCTTCATCCCGGTCGGCTTCGCCGCCTCGACGGCCGGCGAATATGTGCGCACGCTGTTTTATGTCGTGGGCATCGCGTTAATCGTCTCGTGGTTCGTCGCGGTCTATTTCACGCCGTGGCTCGGCTACATGATCCTCAAGCAGCGCAAGCATGCTGGCAGCCATCACGACGTCTTCGACACGCGCTTTTATCGCCGGCTGCGCTCGACCGTCGGCTGGGCCGTGCGCCACCGCGTCATCGTGCTTGTCATGACCCTGGTAACCTTCGGCACCAGCCTGTGGGCGTTCCAGTTCATCCCGCAGAACTTCTTCCCACAATCGTCTCGGCCCGAAATACTCGTCGATCTCTGGCTGCCGGAGGGCACCAGCATCAAGGAAGTCGAGGTGCAGGCCAAGGCGCTTGAAGCCAAGATGATGGACGACAAGGACAAGCGTTTCATCGCCACCTATATCGGCGAAGGCGCGCCGCGCTTCTTCCTGCCGCTCGACCAGCAACTGAGCAATCCGAACTTCGCCCAGCTTCTGGTGATGGCCAATGACGAGCCGGCCCGCGAACGGCTGATCGTCAAGCTGCGCACCGTCCTGGCCGAGGACTTCCCGTCCATCCGCGCCAAGGTCGACCGCCTGTTCCTCGGCCCGCCGACCGGCTGGCCGGTGCAGATGCGGGTCATGGGCCCGGACCGCCAGGAGGTGCGCCGCATCGCCGACCAGGTGAAGGCCAAGTTCCGCGAAGATCCGCTGCTTGGCGCCGTCCATGACGATTGGCTCGAGCCGGTGCCGGCGATGAAGCTGGTCATCGACCAGGATCGCGCCCGTGCGCTTGGCGTGACCTCGCAGCGCATCCGCCAGATGCTGCAGGCGACCATGTCCGGCGCGCCGCTCGACGACTTCCGCGACGGCGAGGAGACAGTGTCCATCGTCGCCCGCGAGCCGGATGCCAGCCGCAGCCTGCTGTCCTCGGTCGACTCCGTCTATATCCCGACCGATTTCGGCGGCTTCGTGCCGCTGTCGCAGGTCGCCAAGGTGGTGCCGGTGCTGGAGCAAGGCATCGAATGGCGGCGTAACCGCTTGCCGACCATCAGCGTGCGGGCAACGCTGCCCGACGGCGTGCAGTCCAACGACGTCGTCACCAAGTTGTACAAGGACATGCAGGGTCTGCGCGATGGGCTGGCACCTGGCTACAAGATCGAGATCCAGGGCGGTGCCGAGGATTCGGCCGAAAGCCAGGCCTCGATCGCCGCCAAGGCGCCGATCATGCTGGCCATCATCGTCGTGCTCTTGATGATCCAGCTGCAGAATTTCGGCAAGGCGATGCTCGTGCTGGCGACCGGCCCGCTCGGCATCATCGGTGCTGCCGCGGCCCTTCTGATCAGCGGCGCGCCGTTCGGCTTCGTCGCCATCCTCGGCGTCATCGCGCTGCTCGGCATCATCATGCGCAACTCGATCATTCTGGTCGACCAGATCGACCAGGACATAGCGGCGGGCATGGAGCGATCCGAAGCGATCATCGGCTCGGCCGTGCGCCGTTTCCGGCCGATCACGCTGACCGCCTTGACGGCGGTGCTGGCGCTGATCCCGATCTCGCGCGCCGTGTTCTGGGGGCCGCTCGCCTACGCCATGATGGGCGGCATCCTGGTTGCCACCGTGCTGACCATCCTGGTGCTGCCGGCGGGCTACGCCCTGTTCTTCGGCCGCGAGCCCAAGAAGCACGGGGCGGAGGGGCGGATCGACGATCTGGAACTGATCCCGGAAGCCGAGAAGCCACAACTGGCGCTGGCCGCCGAATAGACCGCCTGCGCCAGCTGAAAAGGATCGGGCGCGCCAAAGCGCGCCCGATCCTTTTCATTTCCGAGGTCAGATGACGAAATACCAGTTGGCGAGCAGCATCACCACCACGCCGGCGACCAGTGTCAGGTAGGGCAGCATGCCCGCCTTCTTGACCGCCAGATCGGACGAACTCATGCCGAGGTCGGCCAGCATATGGTCGGGGAACTTGCCGCCGTCCTGGATGTAGTGGCGGAAGCAGAACACCGGGATGATCAAGGCCGCGGTGATCAGTCCGGCCCACAGCGCCATCGGATTCCACACCTTGGCGCCGGCGCCCATGAAGATCGCGTTGACATAGGCGAAGATGGCGCCGACGCCGAGCAGCCAGCTCGGCGCCTTCCACGGCCGCGCGATATGGCCGTTGTCGATGCGATGGATCCAGCCGGCGTTGAGGTTGAGGAAGTTGAAGATGATGTAGCCGCAGTTCGACACGGCGAGGATGAAGAAGAAGCTCGTCGCGTCGGCCGAAGCGATGGCCAGCACGATCAGGTTGAAGCAAAGGTCGGTCCACATGGCCCGTGTCGGTGCGCCATGCTCGTTGACGTGGCTCAGATAGCGCGGCAGCCAGCCGTCGACCGAGCCCTGGTAGAGCGTGCGCGAAGAACCCGCCATCGCCGTCATGATGCACAGCACCAGGGCCAGGATCATCAGCATCACCAGCAGGCTGTGGATCAGCGCTCCGCCACCGACCATGCCGGCCAGCGCATCGGCGACACCGGAGCCGTCGACGATCGGGGTGGCCAGCATTCCGTTCAAGCCGAGCACGCCCTGGAAGGTGAACGGCACCAGGATGAACAGCAGCATGCAGAGCAAGCCGGAATAGAAGATGGCCTTGAACGTGTCGGTGCCGGGGTTCTTGAATTCGGAGGTGTAGCAGACGGCGGTCTCGAAACCGTAGGTCGACCAGGCGGCGATGAACATGCCGCCGAGCACGAGCGTCCAGCCGGCGATGTTCCAGGCGCCGGGCTCCGGCGCGTAGGCGGCCGCCAGTGGCACCAGCGGCGAAAAATTCGCCCAGTTGATCTGGCCGGTGAAAATCGGCACGACGCCGACGATCAACATCGGGATGATGACCAGCAGGCCGATATATTTCTGCACATTGGCGGTGCCCAGAATGCCGCGATGCTGGATCGAGAAGATGATCAGCATCAGCACGGCGCCGATGAAGAAAGTGGCGTTGAAGGTGAAGGAGACCGGGCCCAGCGTGTGGCTGTACAGCGTCCAGTTGCGGATCGCCGGCGTCGCGGCAGCGGTCACCGCCGTGATCGCGTCGGCGGCACTGGTGCCGGCATGGGCCGCGATATAGGCGACGACATCGGGCGAGGTTTCGGTGAACAGCGGCACCGGCGCCAGCGCGTTGAGGATATAGGCGGCGGCGATCGAGCAGCCGAGCGACAGCACCGGCGACCAGGCGAACCAGTTGCACCACACCGACAGCGGCGCGATGAACTTGGAATAGCGCAGCCAGGCAGTGGCGCCATAGATCGAGGCGCCGCCCGACTTGTTCGGAAACAGGCCGGCGATCTCGGCATAGGTGAAGGATTGCAGGAAGCCCATGATCATGGAGGCGATCCAGATCGCGAAGGCCAGCGTGCCGGTCGTGCCGGCAATGCCGCCGATCGAAAACAGGACAAGGGCAGGGACGCCGCTGGCCACCCAGAAGGCGCCGCGCCAGTCGATATTCCGGTGCAGCTTGCTCTCGGCAAGCGGCTCCAGCGTAGTGCTTATCGTGCTCATKTGTKTGGGTTCCCCTTTTTGATGTTCCCCGTCCGTGACGGCCGCGACTTCGCGAGGCTTYGTCATCGACGCATGCRTTGGGCGGCTGCCGGTGTTTCCACTCAGTCGTATTTTTTTCTTAGCAGTGAAGATTGATCCGGCGCGCTTTCACGTCAAGCGTTTTGTGAAACCATGCACATCACGCTTGCGAAACATGTCAGCTTCGAACTGCTGCGGGCGGGATTGTTCGAAAGAAGGACCAGGGGTCTGAAATGAAAAACCCGCCTGAAGCGGGTCACGGCGCAAATCATCACCATCCCCAAATCAATAGCATAACTGCCGGCATTTGTCGATCGAAATGCCTAGCCGCGGCGATCGCCCAGACTGCCGGCGCGGCTTTCGAAGGCTTGCGAGTGAAGCGCGGTCAGGAGCGCGGTCTGGTCTTCTGCGGATCGTAATGGGCAAAGGCGACGACGCGCGCCGGCAGCCGTTTGGCATGGCCGTCGAGCTTGCCGATCTCGACCTCGGTACCAACAGCGGCGTGGGTGACGTCGAGCCGCGCCAGCGCGATGGTCTTGTTCAGCACCGGCGAGCGCATGCCTGACGTGACCACGCCGATCTGGGCGCGGCCGACATGCACGCAATCGCCATGGCCGACATCGACATTGGCGTCGATGTCGAGGCCGACCAGTTTTGTCTGCGGGTTTTCCTTGCGCCGAATCAGCGCCTCGCGGCCGATGAAATCGTCGGTCTTGCTCTTCAACGGCACGGTGAAGCCGATGCCGGCCTCGAACGGGTCGGTCTGGTCCGAAAATTCGTAGCCGGCGAAGATCAGTCCGGCCTCGATGCGCACCATGTCGAGCGCCTGCAGTCCCATCGGCTTCAGCCCGTGCGGTTGGCCGGCCTCCCAGATGGCGTCGAACACTTTTTCGGCGTCGCGCGGATGGCACCAGATCTCGTAGCCGAGCTCGCCGGTGTAGCCGGTGCGCGAGACGACGACCGGGATGCCGTTGCCGCCACCGATGCGGGCGACGGCGAAACGGAACCATTCGAGCTCGTCAATCGACGGCTGCAGCGGTGAGGTCCAGATAACCTCCCTCAGGATGTCGCGGCTTTTCGGGCCCTGCACGGCGATATTGTGCATCTGGTCGGTCGACGAGCGGACCAGGACGTTGAGGCCGAGCTTCTTCGCCGTTTCGCGCAACCATTCGCCGGACAGATCGTCGCCGCCGACCCAGCGGAAATTGTCCTTGCCGAGCCGCAGCAGCGTGCCGTCATCGATCATGCCACCATGCTCGTAGCACATGGCGGAATACACGACCTGGCCGACGCCAAGCTTTTTGACGTCGCGCGTCAGCGTGTATTGCAGCAGCGCCTCCGAATCCGGCCCGGTGACCTCGAACTTGCGCAGCGGCGACAGGTCCATGATCACGGCATCCTGCCGGCAGGCCCAGTATTCGTCGATGGGGCCTTGCCTGGCGAAGGAATTGGCCAGCCAGTAGCCCCTGTACTCGACGAAGTTGCGGGTGTGCTTGGCAAAGCTCGAATGAAAGGAGGTCTCGCGGGTCATTTTCGGTTCCGAATCAGGCGTCATGCGTCTGGCGATCGCTCGCGAAAATTTGTGCTGGCCGGAATAGGTCCGCACATGGATGTCGGTCAGGTTCCAGCCATTGGCCGGCGTCGTGTCGTCGGGGCAGGCTGAGGAAACGCAGACGATGTCGGTCAGCGCCTTGAGCAGCACATAGTCGCCCGGCCGCGACCACGGCTCGTCCGACACCATGACGCCATGCGCGTCGATCGCCGTATTGAAGAAGAAGTTGATCGCCATCCAGCCGGCACGTGGCGTGACGCCCTTGTCCGACAGCGCGCGATTGAAATTCTCCGAGCAGTTGGTGTGGCCGGGATAGCCGATGTCGTCGTAATATTTGGCCGCGCAGGCGAGCGCGAAGGCATCGTGCCGGCCGCACGTGTCCTGCACGACCTCGACCAGCGGCTCCATGTCCTGGTCGTAGTATTTCGAATGCAGGCCGGGCATCGGATAGCTCGCGCCCATCAGCGTGCGGGTCGTCGTCACGTCGAGCGGATGGTCGAGACCCTTGTCCAGCTTGCGCGCCGAAAAGCACTGGAAGTCGGTGCACTGGCGCCCGTCGACATCGATGATCTGCAGATAGTCGCCGGCCTTGACGAAGTAGGATTCCGCCGTCGCCGAGTGGACGCGCAGGTCGAGCACCGGCTCGGCGAGCGGGTCGGCCAATTGCGACTTCGCCGCCGGACGGATCGTGGCGCGCCGGACGATAACGCCGAGCGGCGTCGCCGTGTCGTGGCCATCGACCAGCATCGGCCCGCCGGGCGCGGCGATGACCATCGCGCCGTCGCGCACGACATTGAAACCCTGCTCGGTGCCGGCCGGCGTGGTGCCACCGAACACGCGTACCGCCTTCGCCTGATCAAGCTGCACCTGCCGGCGCGCAAGCCCGCGCCGCAACGCGCCAAGACTGTCGTCACCCTCGGCCAAAAGCGCCTTGATGCCGGCAGCATTGATGTTCGATGTTTCGCCAAAAATGCCGGGGTCGGTCACGCCGGCCTTGTCCCACGCCAGCAATTCGCAGGCCTGGCCGCCCTCGACATTGCGAACCGTTAGGGTATCGCCGGACTCGACTTCGATGAGGACGGCGCCATTGCCCTGGATGGTATAGCGCTCCATGCCAGGCGGCAGCGCGATCTGGCCGGGCCTCAGGATGAGGCTCGGCCGTGGGGGTCCGGCAGCGACGGCAGGGTAGGGCGACTGGCTCATCTCAGCCTTGTGTTTCGAGACATCGGTTCGAGAAACAAGTTTGCCTGTACGTGAAATTATTTTAGCAGGAAGAATAGGCGGCAAGGCCGGATTTGGCAAGCGAAGGTGGCCTTTCTTATCTGTTCCGCGCTACGCCAACTCCTCCGAATGCGCGATCGCCACGCCGTACTCAGCCGCCGCGTCGAGCATCGTGTGCCACAGGCTTCCGGCGAAGCTCGCAAACACCAGCAGGTTGAACACGGCCTGCCCATCCGGCCGGTCGCCGCCGCGCCAGAGCGTGACGCTGGTGTGATCGATCGAAGTTGCGGCGGCAGCGCCAATCGGGAATGCCGACGGGTGCAGGTCAATCGACGACAACTTGGCCAGCATGGTGCGGGCCCTGGCCCCGGAAATGCTGACCAGGGCGCGCGCATGCGATTGGTCGGACAGTGAGGCAGGGCCGGACAATGCCGGCGCCAGCGTGTCCATCGTGTGCTTGCCGCCCTTAGACAGGATGAAGAACTGATCCGGCCCGGACCAGATCAGCGCGGCGTCTTGAGCCTGTACCACCGTGGGCGCATTAGGAGCCGACACGCCGAAACGGCCGTTGGCCGCCCGCGCCAGTTCGGCCGCTTTGCCGCGCCGCGCCATCACCTGGATCAGGTCGAAATTGCGGACTTCCGTCAGCGAGACGCCGGCCTCGACGCCGCCTGCGCCATGCGCGCCTGGGGCAAGCGCATGCTCGAGCGGACTGCGGGAAGCCCAGGAAAACTCAGCCACGCTGGCGCCCTCCATCCGGATCGTAGAAGACGGGATTGCACAGTTCGACGTCGTAGTCCTCGCCGCGCAACGGATCATGTGCATGGACGATCTCGCCGATGCGTTCGCGGCCGCGCTCGACGAGGCCGAGCCCGATCCATTGGTCTGATGTCGGCGAGAAGCAGACCGAGGTGACATAGCCCTGGTCGTTGCCCGGGCCAGGTGTCTGCCCCTTCGGAATGATATGCGCGCCGGAGCGCAGCCTGCACGCCTTGTCCACCGGCTTGATGCCGACCACGACCTGACGGTTCGGTGCAACCAGCGCCTCGCGCCCGGCCATGACGCGGCCGATGAAATCCTTTTTGGTCGACATCATCTTGCCGAGACCAAGATCCGCCGCCGTCGTCGTGCCGCTCAGTTCCGGTCCGGCGATGTGACCCTTTTCGACGCGCATGACGCCGAGCGCCTCGGTGCCGTAAGGCGTGACGCCGAATGGCGCACCGGCCAGCATCAGATTGCGTGCCATGGCATCGCCAAAGCGTGCCGGCACCGAAATCTCGAACGCCATCTCGCCGGAGAACGAGATGCGGAACAGCCGCGCCTTGATGCCGCCGCGCAAGCGGACTTCACGCGCCCCCATGAACGGGAAACCTTCATTGGAAAGGTCCTCCGCCGGATCGACAATCTCCTTGAGCAGGTCACGGGTCTTCGGCCCGGCGATCGAGAACTGTGCCCACTGGTCCGAGACCGAAGTCAGTTGCACGTCGAGTTCGGGAAACAGCACCTGCCGGCAGAATTCGAGATGCTGCATCACCAGTCCGGCCCTGGCCGTCGTGGTGGTCAGGAAATAATGATCCTCGGCCAGCCGCGACGTGGTGCCGTCGTCATAGACCATGCCGTCCTCGCGCAGCATCAGCCCGTAGCGGGCCTTGCCGACGGCGAGATTGGAGAAGGTGTTGATATAGACGCGGTCGAGGAAGGCGCCGGCATCCGCACCGTGCACGTCGATCTTGCCGAGCGTCGAGACATCGCAGAAGCCGACGCCGCCGCGCACCGCTTTGACCTCGCGGGTTACCGATTCCAGCCAGTCCTTCTCGCCGGCGCGGGGATACCACTGCGCGCGCTTCCACAGTCCGGTGTCGACGAAAACAGCGCCCTGTTCGGCGGCCCAATGATGCGACGGCGTCAGCCGCGTCGCATGGAACGTCTCGTCGCGATGATGGCCGGCAAAGGCGCCGATGGCGACGGGCACGTAAGGAGGACGGTAGATCGTCGTGCCGGTCTCGGGAATGGACCGGCCGCTGACCGCGGCCATGATGGCGAGACCGGCGACATTGGAGGTCTTGCCCTGGTCGGTCGCCATGCCGAGCGTCGTGTATCGCTTCAGATGCTCGACCGATTCAAAGCCTTCGCGTTGCGCCAGTTCGATGTCGGACGCGGTGACGTCGTGCTGGTAATCGACAAAGGCCTTGCCTTTGCCGGCGACATGCCAGAGCGGCTTGAGCGAGAACGCCTCGTCGTCAGCGACAGGGGCTGTGCCTGCCTTGCCGCTGTGCCCGGTGTCATGCGCGGCTGCGCTACCCACGGCAAAGCCCTGAGCCAGGCAGGCGCCGAGCCCGAAGGCGCCGTTGGCGGCGCCCACGGCCACCATTCCGGGAGGCGCGCCATCCGGCACGAAGGCGGCGATGTCATCCAGCCATTTCGGCCGGCCGCGATGGTAGGAGGTCAGCCCGACAGCCGGGTTCCAGCCGCCGGAAACGGCAAGCCCGTCGGCTTCGACCTCGGCGCGCGCGCCACCGGTGAGTGACACCGCGATCTTCGTGACGCCATCCTTGCCGCCATCGACGCCACTGACGGAGCCGTGCAGCACGGGGAAGCCACCCTTGGACGCCAGCGAACGATGGGCGGGCGATACGTCAGGCCGGGCGTCGATGACCGCCGCGATCTGCAACCCGGCGCCGAGTGCGATCTCGACCGTGCGCCAACCATCCTCATTGTTGGTGAACAGCGCGATGCGTTTGGCCGGCGTTGCCGCATAGCGCGCGACATAGGTCCGCATGGCGGAAGCCATCATCACGCCAGGCGTGTCGTTGCCGGCAAAGACGATCGGCCGTTCGATGGCGCCGGCCGCGACCACGCAGCGCCTGGCCACGATCCGCCACAGCCGCTGGCGCACCTGATGCTCCGGCGGCGAGGGCAGATGGTCGTTGACCCGCTCGATCGCGCCATAGGTGCCGCCGTCATAGACCCCGAACAGTGTCGTGCGGGTCATGATGCGGACGTCTGGCAGCGTCGCCAGTTCGGCCAGCGTCCGTGAAAGCCATTCGGCTGCCGGCAGGCCATCGATCGTGCCGCCATCCGACAAAAGGCGCCCGCCCGGCGAAAAATCCTCCTCGCACAGGATGACACGGGCACCCCTGCGTCCGGCTGCCAAGGCCGTGGCCAGTCCGGTTGGGCCCGAGCCGGCGATCAGCACATCGCAATGGGCCCACGCTTTGTCGTAGTGGTCGGGATCGGCGGCGCCCGCGGCGCGTCCGAGCCCGGCGGCACGGCGGATCGCCGGTTCGTAGATCGCTTCCCAGAATTTCGCCGGCCACATGAAGGTCTTGTAGTAGAAGCCGGCGACGAAGATCGGCGAGAACAGCTGGTTCACAGACATCACATCGTGGCGCAGCGATGGCCAGCGGTTCTGGCTGGCCGCCTCTAGCCCTTCATAGAGCTCGGCCGTGGTCGCCTTGGTGTTCGGTTCGCGCCGCGCACCGGTGCGCAATTCGACCAGCGCGTTCGGCTCTTCCGAGCCAGCAGTCAGGATGCCGCGCGGGCGATGGTATTTGAACGAGCGGCCGACCAGCTTGACGCCATTGGCGATCAGTGCCGAGGCGAGCGTGTCGCCCTGGAAGCCTGAGAAAGTCTTGCCGTCGAAACGAAAATTCAGCGGCGCGGAGCGGTCGATAAGGCCGCCACGTTCCAGCCGGTTGGTCTGCGCGCCGGCCATCACGCACCGACTTTCGCGGCACCGGCACCCGCCGCCGGCTCAACCGAAGAAATCTCGTGCGTCAGCGTGTTGCGGGCGATCTTCAGCCAGGCCCGGCAGCCGCCGCCATGGTACCAGTATTCGCTGGTCTCGCCGGCGACATTGTCGCGCAGATAGACATAGTCGAAGACTTCGTCTTCCGAAGCGCCGGCCGCCGGCCGCAATGGTTTGGCGTCGCCCAGATAGGTGAATTCGCCGAGTTCACGTTCGCCGCAGAAGGGACAGACTATGCGCATGGTTCCGTCCGTCCTCAGTGCAGGTTCGGTTGGGCGCCCTGGCCCTTTTCGTCGATCATCGCGCCAGTCCGGAAGCGGTCGAGGCGGAACCGTGCGGCTTCTTCGTGCGGCGTGTCGCGGGCCAGCAGATGGGCAAAGACAAAGCCCGATCCGGGCGTCGCCTTGAAGCCGCCATAGCACCAGCCGGCATTGAGGTAGAGCCCGTCGACCGGCGTCTTGTCGATGATCGGCGAGCCGTCCATCGACATGTCCATGATGCCGCCCCACTGGCGCAGCAGGCGCACGCGGCCGATCATCGGCATCAGCGCCATGCCGCCCTCGCAGACATCCTCCATCACGGGCATGTTGCCGCGCTGGGCGTAGGAATTGTAGCCGTCGATGTCGCCGCCGAAGACCAGCCCGCCCTTGTCCGACTGGCTGACGTAGAAATGGCCGGCACCGAAGGTCATGACACCGGGGATCAGCGGCTTGATCGCTTCGGAGACGAAGGCCTGCAGCACATGGCTTTCGATCGGCAGGCGCAGGCCCGCCATCGCCGCGACGCGCGAGGAACTGCCGGCGACCGCCATGCCGACCTTGCCGGCGCCGATCTTGCCGCGCGAGGTCTCGACGCCGGTCACCTTGCCGTTGGCGTCGCGGCTAAAGCCGGTCACCTCGCAGTTCTGGATGATGTCGACGCCGAGCGCGCTCGCCGCATGGGCATAGCCCCAGACCACCGCATCATGCCGCGCCGTGCCGCCGCGCCGCTGCAAGAGTCCGCCTTGCACGGGAAAGCGCGCATTGTCGAAGTTCAGGAACGGGATCATCTTCTTGACCGCGGCGAGGTCGAGCAGTTCGGCATCGATGCCGTTGATGCGCATGGTGTTGCCGCGCCGCGCATAGGCGTCGCGCTGTGCGTCGGAATGGTAGAGGTTGATGACGCCGCGCTGACTGACCATCGTGTTGTAGTTGAGGTCCTGCTCCATCCGCTCCCACAGCTTCATCGACAATTCGTAGAAGCCGGTGTTGCCGGGCAGGCCGTAATTGGAGCGGATGATGGTGGTGTTTCGGCCGGCGTTGCCGGAGCCGATCCAACCCTTTTCCAGCACGGCGACATTCTTGATGCCGTACTCGCTGGCGAGGAACCAGGCGGTCGCCAGGCCATGGCCGCCACCGCCGATGATCACCACGTCGTAGCGATCCTTCGGCGTGGCGTCGCGCCAGGTGCGCTGCCAGTTCTTGTGGCCGGACAGGGCGGCGCGGGCGAGCGAGAAGATCGAGTATTTCATCAGTTCATTCCGAGGTCGCTCGCATTCGCTGGGAGTTAGATATCCAGCGTGTGGTCGCGCTCCCATTGCGTGAAGTGCGAAGCATAGGAATTCCATTCCTGGTGCTTCAGCTTTAGATAGGCCGACGAGAATTCCTCACCCAGCGCCGCCTTCAGCGATTTGTCCTTGTCGAACTCGCGCAACGCGTCGAGCAGGTTGAGCGGCAGCTTCGGCGCGCCCTTCACCGTATGGCCGTGCTGGTACATGTCGATGTCGTAGCGCTTGCCGGGATCGGCCTTCGAGCGGATGCCGTCGAGGCCGGCGGCGATGATGACCGCCTGCAGCAGATAGGGGTTGGCCGCGCCGTCGGGCAGGCGAAGTTCGAAGCGGCCGGGGCCGGGCACGCGCACCATGTGGGTGCGGTTGTTGCCGGTCCAGGTCACCGTGTTCGGCGCCCAGGTCGCGCCCGAAATGGTGCGCGGTGCGTTGATGCGCTTGTAGGAATTGACCGTCGGGTTGGTGATCGCAGCAAGCGCGGATGCATGCTTCATGATGCCGCCGAGGAAATTCTTGCCCTTGGCCGACAGGCCGAGTTCCATCGCATTGTCGGCAAAGACGTTGGTCTTGCCGGCCTTGTCCCACACCGAGATATGCGCATGGCAGCCATTGCCGGTCAGGCCCTGGAAGGGCTTCGGCATGAATGTCGCGCGCAGGCCATGCTTTTCCGCGATCGACTTGACCATGAATTTGAAGAAGGAGTGCTTGTCGGCGGTGGCCAGCGCATCGTCGAAGGCCCAGTTCATCTCGAACTGGCCGTTGGCATCCTCATGGTCGTTCTGGTAGGCGCCCCAGCCGAGCGCCAGCATGTGGTCGCAGATCTCGGCGATGACATCGTAGCGGCGCATCACCGCCTGCTGGTCGTAGCAGGGCTTCGACGCCGTGTCGTATTCGTCGGAGATCGTCTTGCCGTCCGGCGAGATCAGGAAGAACTCGGCCTCGACGCCGGTCTTGACGTGCATGCCGTCGCTGGCCGCCTCGGCGATCAGTCGCTTCAGCGTGTTGCGCGGCGCCTGGTCGACCTCCTTGTCGTCCATGATGCAATTGGCGGCGACCCAGGCGACTTCCGGCTTCCACGGCAGCTGGATCACCGAATTCGGGTCCGGCACCGCCAGCATATCGGGATGGGCCGGGGTCAGATCGAGCCATGTGGCGAACCCGGCAAAGCCGGCGCCGTCCTTCTGCATGTCGGCGATGGCCTGCGCCGGCACCAGCTTGGCACGCTGGCCACCGAACAGGTCGGTGTAGGAAATCATGAAATATTTGACGTTTTTCGCCCTTGCGAATTCTGCAAGATCAGCTGTCACGGAAGTTCCCCATTTTTTGTCGATTGGTGGCCCCAGAGCGTGTGGGCTTCGGCCCTTCGTTGATTAGAAGCCGTTCTTCCCCGGTATCCAGTTGGTGCCGGCCAGCGGCACGCCGGCCATGGCGGCTGCCTCGATCGTCAGCGCGACGAGGTCCTCGGGTTCGAGATTGTGCAGGCTGTTCTTGCCGCACGCGCGGGCGATAGTCTGAGCTTCCAGTGTCATCACCTTGAGGTAGTTCGCCAGCCGGCGCCCGGCGGCGACCGGGTCGACGCGCTTCATCAGTTCCGGGTCCTGCGTGGTGATGCCGGCCGGGTCGCGGCCCTCGTGCCAGTCGTCATAGGCGCCCGCCGTGGTGCCGAGCTCGTTGTACTCGGCCTCCCAGCGTGGATCGTTGTCGCCGAGCGCGACAAGGGCAGCCGTGCCGATCGAGACCGCATCGACGCCCAGCGCCAGCGCCTTGGCGACATCGGCGCCGTTGCGGATGCCGCCGGAGACGATCAGCTGCACCTTGCGGTGCATGCCGAGATCCTGCAGTGCCTGCACCGCCGGCCTGATGCAGGCAAGCGTCGGCTGGCCTACGTTTTCGATGAACACTTCCTGCGTGGCCGCCGTGCCGCCCTGCATGCCGTCGACGACGACGACATCGGCGCCGGCTTTCACGGCAAGCGCCGTATCGTAATAGGGCCGGGCGCCGCCGACCTTGACGTAGATCGGCTTTTCCCAGTCGGTGATTTCGCGCAGTTCGAGGATCTTGATCTCGAGATCGTCGGGCCCGGTCCAGTCGGGGTGGCGCGAGGCAGAGCGCTGGTCGATGCCTTTCGGCAGCGTGCGCATTTCGGCGACCCGGTCGGAAATCTTCTGGCCAAGCAGCATGCCGCCTCCGCCGGGCTTGGCGCCCTGGCCAACGACGACTTCGATGGCATCGGCACGGCGCAGGTCGCGCAGGTTCATGCCGTAGCGCGACGGCAGGTATTGGTAGACCAGCGTCTTCGAATGGCCGCGCTCTTCCTCGGTCATGCCGCCATCGCCCGTCGTGGTCGAGGTGCCCGACAGGGTCGCGCCGCGTCCGAGCGCTTCCTTGGCCGGACCGGACAGCGAGCCGAAGCTCATGCCGGCAATGGTGATCGGGATCTTGAGTTCGATCGGCTTCTTGGCATGGCGCGAGCCCAGCACGACGCTTGTGTCGCAGCGCTCGCGATAGCCTTCCAGCGGATAGCGCGAGATCGACGCGCCAAGGAACAGCAGGTCGTCGAAATGCGGTAGCTTGCGCTTGGCGCCGGCGCCRCGGATATCGTARATCCCCGTCGCCGCGGCGCGGCGGATTTCAGAAAGCGTGTAGTCGTCGAAGGTCGCGGATTTGCGCGGCGTCGTCGGCGGGTTCCTGTAGGTCATGCTGCCTCAATACGCGTCGGCGTTGTCGATATTGAAATTGTAGAGCGTGCGCGCCGAGCCGTAGCGCTTGAAGTCCGACGGCTTGACGCCGGTGACGCCGGCACGGTCGAGCAGGCCTTGCAGCAACTCCAGGTGTTCGGCCCGCATCTCCTTGGCGATGCAGTCGGCACCGAGGCTGTCGACCTTTCCGCGCACGAACAGCCGCGCCTCGTAGATGGAATCGCCCAGCGCATCGCCGGCATCGCCCAGCACCACCAGATTGCCGGACTGCGCCATGAAGGCCGACATGTGGCCGATATTGCCGTGCACGACGATGTCGATGCCTTTCATCGAAATGCCGCAACGCGACGAGGCATTGCCTTCGATGACCAGCAGGCCACCCTTGCCGGTGGCGCCGGCATACTGGCTGGCATCGCCCTTCACGGTGATCGAACCCGACATCATGTTCTCGCCGACGCCGGGCCCGGCCGAGCCATGCACGGTGATGGCGCTGCCGGAATTCATGCCGCCGCAATAATAGCCGACGCTGCCGCGCACATCGATGGTAACAGGCTGGTCGACGCCGACGGCGACCGAATGGTTGCCTTTCGGGTTGAGCACTTCCCACGCCGTCTCGTTCGAGCCGGGCGCCAGATTGTGCAGCGCCTGGTTGAGCTCGCGCAACGACATCTGGTCGAGGTCGAAGACCCGGGAAGCGTGGTCGTGCGCCGCCGTCTTTGAAAGTTTGGTTGCCGGCATGAACTCAATGCTCCCAGAAATAGACGGTTGCGGGCTCGGGTTCCCAGACCCTCGCATTGTCTATGCCGGGCAGTTTGGTCAGCGCACGATATTCCGAACCGAAGGCGACATACTGGTCGGTCTCGGCCATCACGGCGGGTTTGCAGGCGATCGGATCGCGCACCACGCCAAAGCCGTTCTTGGTGCCGACGACAAAGGTGAAGAAGCCGTCGAGGTCGGAGAGCGTGCCCTCCAGCGCTTCACCGAGATTCTTGCCATGCGCCATCTGCGAGGAGAGATAGGCGGCCGCGACCTCGGTGTCGTTTTCGGTCTCGAAGGTCATGCCTTCGCGGATCAGTTCGCGGCGGACATTGTTGTGGTTGGACAGCGAACCATTGTGCACCAGGCACTGGTCGGCCCCGGTCGAGAACGGATGCGCGCCCATCGTCGTCACCGCCGATTCCGTCGCCATGCGGGTATGGCCGATGCCATGCGTGCCGGTCATGCTGCGGACATCGAAGCGGTCGACCACCGCCTCCGGCAGGCCGACCTCCTTGTAGATTTCGACCACGTCGCCGGCGCCCATGATGCGGATGTCGGGGCGCAGCGCCTGGATCGCCTCGCGCGCCTCGTCGATCTTGGCAGGCGTGGTCCTGACGACCGCATGGGTCGATTTGACAGTGATCGTCACTGGCGTGCCGATGGCCTTGGCGAGTTCGGCCTCGAGGCCGCGGAAATCGCGCTCCGGCTTGGCCGACTGGATGGTGATCTTGGCCTCATTCCTGGAAGGCGCGCCATAGATGGCGATGCCGGCGCTGTCCGGACCCCGATCGCTGAGCGAGATCAGCATCTGCGACAGCATCGAGCCAAGCTGGGGTTCCAGCGACTTGTCCTTCAAAAACAGTCCGACAATTCCACACATGTCAGCCTCCCGGTGTTTGCAGCTCTGAGATGATGTACCGAATGAGTCTCCTGAATTCAATCGTATGAAAAAAATATTCCTCCAGTTACGTATGTTTCTCAATGCCGCTCTGCGCACCATCATTGTCTCGCCGGAGCTTGTGAACCCATTTGGCGGTGCGGATGCGGGCTATCCTGTAGGCGTCGAGGATCGACAACGCATAAATCAGGAAGCCGCCGGCATGACGGCCGACGAAGCTGGCGTCCGGCGGCGCGATCTTGGCGGTGACCCATGCCAGGATCACCATGAAGAAAAGAAATTGCAGGCCGCGCACCGGCACGCCCAGAATGACATGTCCGCTCGCCGGCAGCACGATTGCCGCGCCGAGCACCAGATACGGGTTGGGAGGGGCGGGTACAGTGACGGAACTGGTCATGCGGCCTGCCGATCGCTTTTGTTGATGGCGTCGCGAAGTGCCGACACCGACACCAGCAGCCTTTCAATCAGCGCTGGGTCAAGTGTGGCATCCCCAAATTCGGCTTGCCGGAACACGCCGTAGCGTGCCCGCTCGGCCTCGGCCAGCAGCCAGACGATGCGTATGCCCTTGGGCGTGATTAGCAGTTCCTTGGCGCGCCCTTCGGAGAAGATCTCGACATGGCTGGCGATGATACCTTGGGGAAAACGCGCGCCCCTGCGGTCGGTGCGCAACACTGCCTCGGTTGGAAATCCCGGAGCCTTCGGCAGCGTATGGTCGAGATGATCGAAATTGGAGAAGGTCGTCGGCGAGCCCGGCCGCATCATCATGTCGAAGGTGCCGGGCACCGACACGGGCTCGGTGATCGAGACGCTCAGCCAGCGTGCCGGAAGTTTTCGTGTTGCCAGCGTATCGACGATCGTGCGCACCTGGACGCGTCGGCCCTTCCAGGAACCTTCCCATGTGATGACACCGGCGGTGCCGTCCGAAACATCGGCAGCGTCGGTAATGACGGTACGAACGCTGGCATGGTCGATGGCGAGCGCCACTGACGCCCTGTTGCGGCTGGCGCGCGCCAGCCAGGCAAGATGAAGGATGAGGGCCAGGACAATTGCCCCGGCAAAGAGTGCTGACGTCACCTCGGACATTTTGTCATGCCAGGCCCGTCCAGGATCCGGACGGGCCTACTCCCATCAATAACCCTGCGGCTTCGGCCACGGCATGGTGAACTGATCGCCGCGCCGCACGAACTTGTAGCGGTAGAAATGGAACCATAGCGAGATCAGGAAGTAGAAGGCGACCATGGCGATCAGCTGCGAGCCGAAGCCGAGGAAGATGGCGAAGAAGGTCACCACGCACAGGCAGAACAGCACGACGGCCGGCAGCGGATGGAACGGATGCGTATAGCCACGGCGGATCGAGCCGAGCGGCCACTTCTTCCTGAACATGACGATGTTGATGCTCATGAACGTGTATTGCAGCACACCCGACAGGATCGAGAAGGTGATCGCCTGGTTGAGGTCGGCGATGAAGGCGAAGGCCAGCGCGATCGGCAGCAGGAACAGGATCGAGCGATAGGGCGTGCGGTATTTCGGATGCACGGCCGAGAACCATGTCGGCAGATAGCGGTCGCGGCCGAGCGAGAACCAGGCGCGCGCCGCGTCGTTGATGCAGCCATTGGCGGAGGCAAGTGCGGCAAGCAGCGTCGCGATGAACAACAGGTTCTCAAGCAACGGGCTGCCGGTCAGCTTGCCGGCGTCCCACAGCGGGTAATAGGTGATGCCCAGATATTCCCACGGCATCATCGAGGCGCAGACATACCAGGTCATGGCGGCGGCGATCAAAAGCGTGATCATGCCGGCCATCGTGCCGTAGGGCAGCGAGCGAGCCGGCGAGCGCACTTCCTCGGCGGCCTGCGTGGTGCCCTCGATGCCGAGATAGTACCAGATGCCGAACTGGAAGGCGGCGATGACGCCGATCCAGCCATAGGGCAGGGCGTTGTCGGGTGTGACCAGTTCGTTCAGCTTCAGCACGGCGCCCTGCGTCCACGGGCTGACCGAGAAAAACAGGATGACGATCGAGATGTAGGCGATTGCGGTGATGACGAAGTTGACGTTCAGCGTCATCAGCACGCCGCGATAGTTCAGCCATGCCAGCACCACGATGGTGGCGGCGATGAAGGAATTGTGGGTGAGCCCTTCGACCCCCGCCTTGGCGACGATGGTGTCGCCGAGCAGGATCGCGTCGGACACTTCGAGCATGGTGTAGGCAAAGACCAGGAACAGCGCGACATTGAAGGCCATCAGCGGCCCGACAATGTGCTTTGCCTGCGCATACTGGCCGCCGGCGGCGGCGACCGTCGATGTCACCTCGGAATCGATCATCGCGACCGAGGTGTAGAGCAATCCGACGAGCCAGCAGACGATCAGCGCGGCAAGCGCGCCGCCCTTGTCGGCGGCAAAATTCCAGCCGGTGAATTCGCCGACCAGCACGATGCCGACTCCGAGCGCCCAGACATGGGCCGGGCCGAGCACGCGCAGCAGTGAGACCCTGTCCCCGTGGATTACCGGTTCAAGTGTGATCGTCATTGTTCAATCCCCACTCAGATCCGGTGTTTTTCGGAAACGGCTTCCAATTCGCCTTCGCGCGACGAGGTCAGCACCTCTTCTGAGAAGGTCGTGTCAACCTTGAACCAGTCGTTGAGCATCCACAGGGCAAGCACGATCGAGATGCCCCAGCAGGCGTAGGAGAGTGCCATCCACATGATCGTGTCCCCCGATTGTTCGTGGAAAGTTTTTACTTGTCGTCGAACTTTTCGTTGATGACTTCGCGATATTCGCGGTCGGAGGCGCGGAACAGGAAGACGAAATAACCGATCAGCACCGCGGCCATGATGATCAGCGTCGGCCAGTCGATGACATAGTGGAAGCGGTTCTGGATGATGTCGTGCGCGGTCTCGGGCGTGTAGCCGAGCTTTTCCCAGATCGAGGCCATGGTCGCGTTCTGGCCGAGCGTCTCCCAGGTCTTGGTATCGAGTGCGTCGATCGATTTGGCCGCACCCGCCAGCCCGAGTTTCAGCGGCAGCCACAGGGCGACGAAGATGGCGACGACAACGACGACGATATCGAAAATCTGTCCGGCCTTGCTCTGCTCCGGCGGTTTGTAGCGCGACATGTCTTCTACCCCTTCAGGACTTGCGGTTGCGGAATGCGTCGGCGTTCTTGATGTCGAGCCCGTAGATGAAGTCCTTGTCTTCCTTGTAGTGCTTGACCATCGCCAGGATGGCGGCCGTGTTGAAGATCAGCACGGCGGCCGCCGCGATCGCGACGACGACCCTGATGCCGCTATCGGGGATGTATKGCCACGTCATGAGGAGGACGAAGAGGATCGTTGCCCACAGGCAGACGATCAGGAGCATGGATCCGCGCACGTCGGAACGGTACAGCGCTTCAATGCGCTGCTGCATGTCTGACATCGGTTTTCCCCTTTTTCCGACGCACGGTTCCGAATCCACCGCGCGTCGCCCTCTTTCAAGAGAGTGAAATTTTTTTCATAAATTCCGTCCGATTTCCGCAATTGTCAAGCCGATTTTACGTTGGGTTAACCGTTTGCTTCGTGCGACGGATTTTGCCTGACAATGAAATTAATTGCTTATGGGTATTGCGGCGCCCGAATGTTTGCGGTCAATATTCGGCCAAAGCCCCCGCGACTGCGCAGGGGGCAGGGAACAGCAAACGATTTTTCGAAACGGAGGACGAGCGGATGACGGCATCCTGGAGATTTTCAACCCTGGCGGATCGCCATCGCGCCCTTGGTTCGAAGCTCGAAGACTGGAGCGGCATGGGGACTGCCTGGACCTACGACAAGAACGCCGACGAAGAGTACGTCGCCATCCGCACCAAGGCCGGGCTGATGGATGTTTCGGGCCTCAAGAAGGTCCACATCACCGGGCCGCACGCCTCGCACCTGATCGATCTGGCGACCACGCGTGACGTCGAGAAGATCTATCCCGGCAAGTCGGCCTATGCCTGCATGCTGAACGAGGCGGGAAAGTTCACCGACGACTGCATCCTCTACCGCACCGGACCGAATTCCTGGATGGTCGTGCATGGCTCCGGCACCGGCCATGAGGAGTTGCAGCGCGCTTCCGTCGGGCGCGACGTCTCCTTGCGCTTCGATGACAATCTGCATGACCTGTCGCTACAGGGGCCAACCGCTGTCGACTATCTGGCCAAGCATGTGCCTGCTATTCGCGATCTCAACTATTTCCATCACATGCAGACGCAGCTGTTCGGCTTTCCGGTGATGATTTCACGCACCGGCTACACCGGCGAGCGCGGCTACGAGATCTTCTGCCGTGGCCAGGATGCCGGCACGATCTGGGACAGGATCCTCGATGAGGGCAAGAGCGCCGGCATCATTCCGTGCCGCTTCACCACGCTCGATATGCTGCGCGTTGAGAGCTACCTCTTGTTCTATCCCTACGACAATTCGCAGAAATACCCGTTCGACAATGAAGGTCCCGGCGACACGCTGTGGGAGCTCGGCCTCGACTTCACCGTCAGCCCCGGCAAGACTGGCTTCCGTGGCGCCGAGGAGCATTACCGCCTCAAGGGCAAGGAACGCTTCAAGATTTATGGCGTTCTGCTCGACGGCAAGGAGCCGGCCGACGAGGGCGCGCCGGTCTATCGCGACGGCAAGAAGGTCGGCGTGGTGACCTGCGCGATGTATTCGCCGCTGGTGAAGAAATCGATGGGCATCGCCCGGCTCGACGTCGACTGCGCGGTCAAGGACACCAAGCTCGAGATTCGCAACAAAAGCGGTTCGATCAAGGCGACGGCGCAGCCGCTCCCCTTCGACGATCCCAAGAAGACCAAGCGCACGGCCAAAGGTTGAGGCATAATCAACAGCGAGGGGTTCGAGGCACGAAGACTTAAATGGCAGCCAAAAGCATCATCAGCCGGCCCGTTTACGGAACGCTGTCTCCACAGCCCGGCAAGCACCATCTTTTCGTTGCAGATGCGGAGGGCGCGCTGGCGATAGCGGAAATGGCCGAGCGGACACCGCCAGGGTTTTTCGACGGGGCCGAAATCGTCTTCATCCCTGGTCCTGACGGCAAGCATGCCGCAGCGCTCGAAGCGCTGAGGCCGGCGCAGTTTCATGAGGCGCCGTCCTTTGCCAGCCTGCTGCCGCGGCTCAGGCAGACGCTGGCCAATGCGCATATGGGCCTGCGCCTCTATCTCACGGGCACCGAAGGCCTGATCGGCCAGGCGATGCAGGCTGCCCTTGAAGCCGGCGTCGATCACACCTCGATCCAGACCGAGCATCGCGGCTCGCTGGCACGGCG